>CANNRA010000092.1 GCA_947507735.1 Actinomycetota bacterium | reverse complement strand
TCGAGCACACCTACAACCGCCGACGCCGCCAACGCGCCCTTGGCAGACTCACCCCAGTCGAATACGAACTCGCCCTCCACAACCGCGAGCTCGAAGCAGCCTGAAGGCCAAAACCACTGTCAACCAAAGTCGGGGCAGACCCGTAGGCGGTCATGCCGCTCGCGCGTGCGAGCAGCCAGAAGGTCGGGTCGGTCTTCATGCGGAGATGCCTCCTGCGAGCACGGTGTGTCCGTCACGGGTGACGATGACGGCGGGAAGGCCGAGCGCATGTGCCTCGGCCGCGGCGACGTCGGCAGCGCCGGTGAGGAAGAGCGACTTGGCGTGGATCTCCGCCTCGACGGCGTCGGCCGCGACGACGGTGACGGTGCGCAGGCTGCCGCGGGCGGGACGCCCCGTCGCCGGATCGATCAGGTGGTGTGACTCGCCACCGAGGGCGGGCCAGTGGCGACGGTCGATGCCGGACGTGGCGAGGCCGCCGTGCTCGACGAGCAGCGTCAGCTCGCCGGCGGCGGTCGCCACGCCCACCGGCCAGGCCTGGCCGCGAGTCGCGATGTCGCCGCCCGCATCGACGAGCGCGGGGCCGAGCGGAGCGAGCAGCTCGACGGTGCGCTCGGCAGCCCAGCTCTTGGCGATGCCGCCGAGGTCGATGCGGAAACCGGGCTCCAGCTCGATCCGGCCGCCGGGAGTCACGGTGACACCGCCGCCACAGGCCGCGCCCACCACCGGCCGCTCGGCAACGCCGAGCAGCTCGACGAACGTGCGGTCGTAGCCGGCCCCGAGCACCGAGTCGTGCACCGTCGGGTCGAAGCGGCCGCCGGTGCGCTCCCGCGCGGAGAGCGCGAGGCGGACGATCGCTGCGAGCTCCGGCCCGGCATCGAGGGTGCCGCGCCGGTTGAGCTCCGACAGCTCGGAGTCGGCGCGGAAGCGCGAGAGCAGCGCCTCCAGCCGGGCGAACTCTGTTGCCACGGCTGTGACGGCAGCGGCGGACTCGGTGGTCGCCGGGGCGTCGAGCAGCAGCTCGATCTGGGTGCCCATTGCCGTGAAGCCGTGTCGTTGCATCACGAGGTTCGGGTGATGACGAGGGGCGGGAGGGTGACCACCTTCACCGACGGCGTTGCTGCGACGGGCGTGGCGCTGCGGCTCTGCAACGTGCGTGCGCTGCTGGAGGCCCTGGCCGAGACGGCGGCGCTGGCGGCGAGCTTCTGCACCAGCACCATGTCGCGGCGCAGCAGCTGCTCCCGCTGGGCGAGCGCAACGAGGCGCGCGTCCTTGGCGTTGACGGTGGCCGCCGACTTCCACGGGTGCGCCGCGATAGCGGCCCACGAGACGAAGAGGACGAACACCGTTGCAGCGACCGTGTAGAGCCGCGTCGTGTGGTTGGAGCTAGTCATCGGACTCCTCCTCGCTGCCGCCCTCGTCATCGCCATCGTGGCTGCGCGGGATGGTGCGGACGATGGGTGCCGGCCGGACGTAGACGACCTTCTCCGCGACCGGGGCTGCGCCGGAGACGACGCCCGTCGAACCGGCGAGCTGAGCGTCAATCGCGGCAACGCGCTCGCGCAGCGTCGTCTCGTAGCGGTCGAGCTGGACGGTGCGCGCCTGGACGAGCGCGGTGGTGGCACTGCTCCCACTCGCCCCGGCGAGGCCGGTGGTGCGGGCGACGGCCAGGAGGCCGGCGACGGCGGCGAGTACTATCAGGAACGCGATTCCGGTTGCGTGCTTGCGGTTCATCTGATTCCTCCTACGAGCTGACACCTGAACTATCGGTCGCAGCACGAACAGGCACCCCCAAGGCTCGGTAAAGACTCGGACTAGAGGTGTAAAGGTCTGCTGCAAAGGGCCGCGCAGGTCCGCACGCGGCCGCCGGAACAACGACAATCTCCGCATGAGACTGTTGATCGTCGAGGACGAGGACGCGATCGCCATCCCGCTCGTGGAGGGCCTGCGCCGCGAGGGGTTCGAGGTCACCCGGGTCGCGACGGGCGCCGAGGCGCTGGCCGCGCCCGAGACCGACCTCGTGCTGCTCGATCTGCGGCTGCCGGACATGGACGGCTTCGAGGTCTGCCGCCGCATCCGCGTCAACTCGGACGTGCCGATCATCATGGTCACGGCGCGCGGCGAGGAGGTCGACCGTGTCGTTGGCCTGGAGCTCGGTGCCGACGACTACCTGGTGAAGCCGTTCGGCTTCCGCGAGCTGCTCGCACGGATCCGCGCCGTCAGCCGGCGCACCTCGACCCGCGAGGCAGGGCGCGATCCGGAGACGCTCGTCGCCGGTGCGCTCGAGATCGACCTGCGCAGCCGCCGGGCGCTGCTCGACGGCAACGAGCTGTCGCTGACACCGAAGGAGTTCGAGCTGCTCGCCCTGCTTGCGCGCGACCCGGGCACCGTCGTCGACCGGCAGCGCATCCTGCGCGAGGTCTGGAACACCACCTGGTACGGCGGTGCCAAGACGATCGACGTCCACGTCGGCGCCCTGCGCCGCAAGCTGGGCGACCCGGCCTGGATCGAGACCGTGCGTGGCGTCGGCCTGCGCCTCGAGCCGCCCGCGTGAGCCGCCGGCTCTTCGCGAGCTTCATCCTCGTCGCAGCCGTCGTCCTGGCGGCGCTCGAGATCCCGCTCGGCATCCAGAACGCTCGCACCGCCGACCGCGACCTCGAGTCGCGCATCACGCGCGATGTCGTCGCCATCGCCACCGTGTCAGAGGACACGCTCGAAGCCGGGTCACCACCGCCGAAGGCCCTGATCACGCTGGCTGTCGGCTACAGCTCGCGCACCGGCGGCCGCGTCGTCGTCATCAACGCGCAGGGCTCCTCGGTCGTCGATACCGACACCCCGACCGGGGTGGTGACGACCCCGCGCACTTTCAGCTCCCGCCCCGAGTTCGTGATCGCGCTCGCCGGGCGCATCGCCACGGGCACGCGCAGCTCGGCCACGCTGGGCCACCGCCTGATCTACGTCGCAGCACCGGTCGCGTCGGGCGGCCGCGTCCACGGCGCCGTGCGCATCACCTATCCCACCTCGGCCGTGGACGAGCGCGTGCGCCACTACTGGCTGCTGCTGGCCGCCATCGCCGGCCTCGTGCTCGCCGCCGTGGGTGCCGCCGGCGTGATCCTCGCGCGCTGGCTGGCGCGGCCGCTTGCGCAGGTCGAGCACGCCGCCGCCGCAGCCGGTCGAGGCGACCTCAGCGTCCGCGCTCCGGTCGACCTCGGCCCGCCCGAGGTGCAGTCGCTCGGGCGCAGCTTCAACGCGATGGTGGTAGCGATCGGCGGGCTCCTGCGCGCCCAGCGTGACTTCGTTGCCGACGCATCGCACGAGCTGCGCACGCCGCTCGCAGCGCTGCGCCTCCGCCTCGAGAACCTCGAGCGCGACGTCACGGCGGAAGCGCGACCCGGCCTGGATGGCGCCCTGACCGAGGTCGAGCGGCTCTCGGTGCTCGTCGACGACCTGCTGGCGCTCGCCCGCGCCGACGCGAGCCAGGCGGCACCCGAGCCGGTCGAGCTCCGCGCCGTGGCCGCCGAGCGGGTCGCCATCTGGGAGGCCGTTGCCGCCGACCGCGAGGTGCGCCTGCTGCTCGCCGACGGGCAGGCCGTCACGGCAGCGGCAACGCCTGGCGCGATCGCCCAGGTGCTCGACAACCTGCTCTCGAACGCGCTCGCCGTGGCGCCGGCAGGCAGCGCGATCCGCGTCGACTGCCAGCTGCTGGCCGGACGAGCACGGCTGCTCGTCGAGGACGAGGGCCCCGGTCTCTCGGCCGCCGACCGCGAGCGTGCCTTCGACCGCTTCTGGCGCAGCGCCGTCGAGCACGGGCGCGGCTCGGGACTCGGCCTCGCCATCGTGCAGCGCCTGGTCGAAGCCGACGGCGGCAGCGCCCGGCTCGAGGCAGCGGCGGGCGGTGGGCTGCGCGCCGTGATCGAGCTGCCCGGCGCCAGCGAGCGCTAGTCGCCGACGATCGCCCGGACGAGGTCGAGCGTCGAGAAGACGCCGAGCGGGCGCTCCGGATGCGCCCTCGAGACGATGAGGTGCGAGACGCCGTTCTCGGTCATCAGCTGCGCGGCGCGCGTGAGCGAGTCACCGGGATGCACGACGACGGTCGGCGAGGCGGCGCAGTTGCCAGCGGTGCCGCCCTCGAGCGTGCCGCCGGCCGCCAGCTCGGCCACATCCAGATCCGAGACGACGCTCCAGCCTGCCGCTCCTTCACCGTCGCCGAGCACGACGACACAGTGGACGCGATGCTCGGCCATCATGCCGGCGACGTCCACCAGCGAGGCCTCCGGCGCGCACACCAGCACTCCGACGTGCATGTGGTCGGCGACAAGCGCCCTGTCAAGATCGATCGCGGTGGTCATGGCCTCTTCCCCTTGTCGCTGCGGACCTGCGAGCACCATGCTTCCGGAGCGAGGTGCCAGCCACATCCGGAGAGGCCACGAGCGCGCAGGCCCGCCGCTCCGTAGTTGCCCGCTATCCGCGCGGGACGGGCTAAGACGTCTCGTCGAGCAGGCCGTGCCCGAGGGCGTACCGCACGAGCTCGGCGCGGGTCGAGAGCCGCAGCTTCTGCATGATGTGCGCGCGGTGCGTCTCGGCAGTGCGCACCGAGATGTAGAGCATCTTTGCGATCTCCTGGTTGGTGTGGCCCAGGGCGAGCAGGCGCAGCACCTCGCGCTCGCGCTCGCTCAGCGGATCGTCGTCGACGTGTGACCGCGAATCCGCCTCGGCCGCGGCGAGGCGCGCCCCGAGCGACGGGTGCACGTACTTGTTGCCGCTCGCGACCTCGCGGATCGCCGCGACGAGATCGGTGTCGGCGGCCTCCTTCAGCACGTACCCCGACGCACCGGCCGCGAAGGCCTCGCGCACGTAGGTCGGGTCGTCCTGCATCGAGAGGACGAGCAAGCGCGCGTTCGGCGCCTCGTGCAGCACCGCGGGCGCGCCCTCGATGCCGCTGCGGCCGGGCATCACGACGTCCATCAGGATGATGTCCGGCTTGAGCGCCCGCGCCTCGAAGATCGCCTGGTCGACGCTCCCCGCCTCACCCACCACCTCGATGTCAGGTTCCGCGTCGAGCAGGAGCCGGAGCCCGGCCCGCACCACGGCGTGGTCGTCGACGATCAGCACGCGAGTCAATGGAAAGGCACCTCCACCACGAGAGTCGTCCCCGAGCCCTCGGTCGATTCGATCTGGATCTTCCCTGACAACAACCCTATGCGCTCCTGCATCCCGATGAGGCCGAGCCCGCGGCTGTCATCGGGCTCCGGCAGCGACGCGAAGCCGTGCCCGTCGTCCTCGATCACGGCGGTGACGCTGCGCGGTCCCCGGTTGAGCACGACGCTGACGTGCGCAGCCTGCGCGTGTTTCGCGACGTTCGTCAATGCCTCCTGGATGATGCGGTACAGCGCCGTCTCGATCTCGGGCACGAGGCGCGTCTCGCCGATGCGTGCCGACAGCTCGACCGCAATGCCTGTCTGCTCGGAGAAGGTCGAGGTGAGCCGCTCGAGCGCGGCGACGAGACCGAAGTCGTCAAGCGCCTTGGGGCGCAGCTCCACCGCGAGGCGGCGGACGTCCTGCAGGGTCGTCACCGCAAGGTCGCGGAGGAAGGCCGTCGCCTGCTTCAGCTCGTCGGGGCCGTTCGCCTCCTCGACGGTGCGCAGGCCGAGCAGGATCGAGGTGAGCGCCTGCCCTGTCTCGTCGTGCAGCTCGCGGGCGAGGCGGCGGCGCTCCAGCTCCTGCGCCTCGACGATGCGGCGGAGGGCGTCGCGCGCGACCCGCGCCGAGAGATCGACTGCCAGTGCCGTGCGGTTCGCGAAGGTCTCGGCGACGCGCAGATCGTCGTTGTCGAAGCGCGGGTCCGGCCCGATCTTGTCGTGCACCATCAGCACGCCCAGCGGGCGCTCGTGCACGACGAGCGGCACCCACATGCCGGTGCGCCTGCCCAGGCGTCCCACGAGCTCCGCGTCCACCTCGGCGTCGATCGTGACGTCCGCCGAGATCTCGCTGCGCCGGCGCTCGAGCACGCGCCAGGACTTGCTGCGCTCGTACTCCAGCTCCTGGCCGAGGAGCTCCTCGGCGCGCTCGCCGTATGCCGCCTGCACGCGCAGCCCGCCGTCGCTACCGAGCAGCGCCACGCCCACCACGCGAGCGCCGATCAGGTCGCGTAGGCGGGCCGCGACGAGCGTCAGCAACGTCTCCAGCTCGACCTCGCCTGACACCTCGAAGCCCATCTCGTTGATCGCCTCGAGCTGGCGCAGCCAGCGCGCCTGCGCCTCGTACAGCCGCGCGTTCTCGATGGCGACGGCGGCCTGCGCCGCCAGGGTGCGCGTGATGTCCTCGTCGCTCTCGTCGAAGTCGGCTCGATCCGCCTTCTCGCAGAGGTAGAGGTTGCCGTAGGCGACGCCGCGCAGCACGATCGGCACGCCGAGGAAGGTGGACATCGGTGGGTGATTCGGCGGGAAGCCGACGCTGCGCGGATCGGCTGCCAGATCGTGCAGGCGCAGCGGTGTCGCATCCCTGATCAGCGCGCCGAGAATGCCGAAGCCACGCGGCTCGTAGCCGATCCGCGCCCGCTGCGCCGCATCGATGCCGAAGGTGATGAAGCGATCGAGGCCTTCGCCACTCGGGTCGATCACGCCGAGCGCCGCGTAGCGGGCGCCGGTCAGCGCGGCGGCCGTGTCGACGATGCGCTGCAGCAGGCCGTCGAGGGTGAGCTCCGAGCTGAGTGCGATGCCTGCGGCAACGAGTGCGCGCAAACGATCTGAAGGATCTGCGCTCACCCCGGGGATCATGACAGGGACGAGGGCCGAAGCCCTCATCCCTGCTGCGAGGCGGGTACTGCTTGACGGTGGCGGCCGTTCGCTGGCTGGCGGCGAAGGGCGGGCTAGGCCGCGAGCTTGCGCAGGACGTAGAGCAGGATGCCACCGTGGCGGAAGTACTCGCGTTCGCGCGGCGTGTCCAGCCGGACGCGCGCCGTGAAGGTCTTGTCATCGGCACGCACCGTCACTTCAGTGGCGTCGCCATTCGCGACGCCTTCGATGCTGAACTCCTCGCGTCCGGTCAGGCCAAGCGTCTCGGCGCTCTCGCCCGGCAGGTACTGCAGCGGCAGGATGCCCATCATCAGCAGGTTGGAGCGGTGGATGCGCTCGTAGCTCTCGGCGATGGCGGCCTTCACGCCGAGCAGGTTCGGCCCCTTGGCCGCCCAGTCGCGCGACGAGCCCGAGCCGTACTCCTTGCCCGCAAGCACGACCAGCGGCGTGCCAGCGGCGATGTACCTCTCGCTCGCCTCGAAGATCGTCATCTCCTCGCCCGACGGCACGTGCATCGTCCACGTGCCCTCGCTGCCCGGCGCCACCTGGTTGCGCAGGCGCACGTTGGCGAAGGTGCCGCGCACCATCACCTCGTGGTTGCCACGGCGCGAGCCGTACGAGTTGAAGTCGGCCTGGGCGACGCCGTGGCTCCCGAGGTACGTGCCGGCCGGGCTCGTCGTCTTGATGTTGCCGGCAGGCGAGATGTGGTCGGTCGTGACCGAGTCGGCGACCATGACGAGGCAGCGGGCACCGAGGATGTCGCCGACGGGGGTCGGCGTCTTCGACATGCCGTCGAAGTACGGCGGGCGCCGCACGTAGGTCGACTCGGGCCAGGCGTAGATGTCGCCGGTCGGTACGACGAGCTCGTTCCAGTGCGTGCTGCCCTTGAACGCGTCGGCGTAGGTCTTCTCGAACATGTCGCGGCGCAGCGACTGCTCGATCACCGCGTGCACCTCGGCCGGTGTCGGCCAGATGTCCTTGAGGTACACCGGGCCGTTCGTGCCCTCACCGATCGGCTCGGTGGCGATGTCCACGTCGAGCGAGCCGGCGAGCGCGTAGGCGACGACGAGCGGCGGCGAGGCGAGGTAGTTGGCCTTCACCTCGGCGTGCACGCGCGCCTCGAAGTTGCGGTTGCCCGAGAGCACGGCGGTGGCGACGAGGTCGCCCTCCGCGATCGCCGCCGAGATCTCGGCGGGCAGCGGGCCGGAGTTGCCGATGCAGGTCGTGCAGCCGTAGCCGACCGTGTTGAAGCCGATCTGGTCGAGGTAGACGTCGAGACCGGCGTCGGTCAGATACTCGGTGACGACGCGCGAGCCCGGCGCCAGCGACGACTTGACCCACGGCTTGCGCTGGAGCCCGAGCTCGACCGCCTTCTTGGCGACGAGGCCGGCGGCGACCATCACCGCGGGGTTCGAGGTGTTGGTGCAGCTCGTGATCGCAGCGATGACAACGGCGCCGTGATCGATCGCGGAGCCCTCGGCAGCCCCGCCCTTGATCGTGACGCCGGTCGCGACCCCGCCCTTGACGCCGAAGCCCGGCAGGCCCTCGCGGAACGCGGCCTTCGCGTTGGTCAGCGCGACGCGATCCTGCGGGCGGCGCGGACCGGCAAGGCTCGGCACCACGGTCGAGAGGTCGAGCTCGACCACCTCGGAGTAGGTCGGCTCGTCGGACGGATCGTGGAAGAGGCGCTGCTCCTTGCAGTACGCCTCGACAAGGTTGATCTGTTCCTCGCTGCGGCCGGTCAGGCGCATGTAGCGGAGCGTCTCCTCGTCCACCGGGAAGAAGCCGCAGGTGGCGCCGTACTCCGGCCCCATGTTGGCGATGGTCAGGCGATCGGCGAGCGGCAGGCCGACG
>CANNRA010000091.1 GCA_947507735.1 Actinomycetota bacterium | reverse complement strand
GGCACGCGGCTGCGGGCGACGCAGACGGTGCGCCCGTCCATCTCGACCAGCAGCACGAGGGCGGCTGCATCGGTGACATCGATCAGCTTGTGCGCCAGGTTCGCGACGCCGTCGACGTAGTCGGGCCAGACAAGGGTTGCCAGGAGCACGTCGATCCCGTGCACGCGCTGCGGCCGCAGCACCTCGAGCAGCGCCTCGAACAGCGCGACCTCGCCGGGCGCGAGCGGCGAGCGCAGGAAGCGGGCGATCAGATCCTGGCGGGCGCCGTGCCGCAGGCACCAGGCGAGCGCCTCGGCGTCGCGCTCCGTCGCAGAGGGGAAGGTGAGCGAGCCCGTGTCCTCGTGGATCCCGAGCGCGAAGGCGGTTGCCTCGTAGACGGTGACGGTGCTGTCGCGGCCGGCGAGGATGCCGACGAGCGTGGTCGTCAGGGCGCCGTCGGTGCTGACGATCACGAAGTCGGGGTCGGCCCAGTCGGGTGGCGGGTCGCCGTGGTGGTCGAAGACGATGCGCTCGACCTCCGGGGCGCGCGTCAGCGGCTGGAGTCGCTCGTCCAGCCGGTCGGCGTGCACCGTGTCGACGACGATCAGGCGGCGTACCGTCGCCAGGTCGATGCTGGCGGTCTCGACCGCGCCGATCTCGTCGGCGAGCAGGCGGTGCAGCTCGCGCACGTTGCGGTCGAGCGTCGAGGGCAGGCAGACGACCGCCTCGGGGTAGAGGCGGCGTGCAGCGAGCATCGACGCGTAGGCGTCGAAGTCCGCGGAGGCGTGGGTTGCTATGAGCTCGCGGGCCCGCATGGGGCCATTGTCCCTGCTGGCGCTACGCGATGCGGGCGATCGCCTCGATCTCGATCAACGCGTCCGACGGCAGCTTCGCCACCTGGATCGTTGAGCGAGCGGGCGGCGTGTCGCCGGCGAAGCCCTTGTAGAGCTCGTTCATCGCCGCGAAGTCGTCGAGGTTCTTGAGGAAGACGGTGGTCTTGACGAGGTTCGCCGGGCTGGAGCCGGCGGCCTCGAGAATCGCCGTCAGGTTCGCCAGGACGTTGGTCGTCTGGGCGGTAATGCCCTCGGGCAGGACGGTGTCGCCGGGGCGCAGGCCGAGCTGGCCCGAGATGAAGACGAAGCCGCCGCTGGCGATCGCCTGGTTGTATGGCGCGCCCTGGAACGGGGCGGGCGCGGCCTCGGTGCGGATGATCTGCTTGTCGGACACGGGGATTCCCTTTCAGCGTGAGCGGACGGAGGCGGCCGCGCCGAGCGCGGCGCCGAGAGCTTTGAAGATCGCGTCGAGCACGTTCTGCTCGTCCTCGCCTTCCAGCAGGCGGACGTGCAGCGTGATGCCGGCGCCGTGGGCGAACTGGTGGAGGAACGACGAGACGAGGTCGCGGCCAAGGCCACCGACACGCACCGACGTCAGGTCGACGTTGGCGTGCACGCTGTGGTCGTCGCCGACCTCGAGCGCGACGAGTGCAAGCGCCTCGCCGGCGGGCAGCGTCGAGGCTGCGAAGCCACGCGCGCCGTCCTGGCGCAGCAACGGTGCCAGCGCCTCGCCGAGCGCGGTGCCGGCTGCCGCGACCTGGGCGCCAAGCGACCCGGGAGCGATCTCCAGCGTGACGTCGAACGAGCCGCGGGCGGCGAGCAGCCCGACCAGGTGATCGAGCACGGGCACGCCGGTGGCGACGCGGGCCGCCGTGCCCGGCTGGGCCCCCGCCTGGACGACGGCGCGTGCTGCGCCTCCGGCCGTTCCCTCGTGCCCGCTACCGCTCATGTCGCGGAGGCTACCGGGCCGGGACGCGATCGATGCGCGCGCCGAGGGCGCGCAGCCGCTCGTCGATGCGCTCGTAGCCGCGGTCGATCTGGCGGATGTTGCCGATCACCGAGGAGCCCTCGGCGCAGAGGCTGGCGATCAGCATGGCCATGCCGGCGCGGATGTCGGGGCTCTCCATGCGGTCGCCGTAGAGGCGCGCGGGGCCGTTGATGACCGCGCGGTGCGGGTCGCAGAGGATGATGCGCGCGCCCATGCCGACCAGCTTGTCGGTGAAGAACAGGCGGTTCTCGAACATCTTCTCGAAGATCAGGATCGTGCCCTTGGCCTGGGTGGCGACGGCGACCGCGATCGAGGTCAGATCGGCGGGGAAGTTCGGCCAGGGGCCGTCCTCGATCTTGGGGATCTGGCCGCCCAGGTCGTCCTGGATGACGAGGCTCTGGCCGGCGGGCACGCGGATCGAGGTGCCCTCGTAGACCATCTCGACGCCGAGGCGGCGGAAGGCGGGCGCGATGCCGATCATGTCGTCGGGGAAGGCGTTCTCGACGACGATCTCGCCGCCGCAGACCGCGGCGAGGCCGATGAAGCTGCCGACCTCGATGTGGTCGGGCGAGATGGTGTGCGCGCCGCCGGAGAGCGCGTCCACCCCGTCGATGCGCAGCACGTTGGAGCCGATGCCGTCGATGCGCGCGCCGAGCGAGATGAGGAACCGGCAGAGATCCTGGACGTGCGGCTCGCAGGCGGCATTGGCGAGTGTCGTCCGGCCCGGCGCGAGGACGGCCGCCATCACCGTGTTCTCGGTGGCCATCACGCTGGCCTCGTCGAGGAAGATCTCGGCGCCGCGCAGCCCGGGCGTGGTCATGCGGTAGCTCTGGCCCAGCTCGATGCTGGCACCGAGCTCGCGCAGGGCGTGAATGTGCGGGTCGAGGCGGCGGCGGCCGATCACGTCGCCGCCCGGGGGTGGCAGGGTCGCCGTGCGCTCGCGGGCGAGCAGCGGGCCGGCGAGCAGGAACGAGGCACGGATGCGCTTTGCAAGGTCAACGTCGAGCTCGGTCTTGGTGAGTGTTGCGGCGTGAACGCGCACCTCGTTCGGGCCCGTCCAGGCGGCGTCGGCACCGAGGTCAGCGAGCAGCTCGACCATAGTCTCGACGTCGCGGATGCGGGGCACGTTCGTCAGCAGCACCGGCTGGTCGGTGAGCAGAGTGGCGGCGAGGATAGGCAGCGCGCCGTTCTTGTTGCCTGCGGCGCGGATCGTCCCGGTAAGGGGCCGACCGCCCTCGATGAAGAAGGATTCCATGATCGGGCGGGTATCGTACCCACCTCTATGGACCTCACTCGTGAAAACGCCTGGCAGACCCTCACCGAGCACGTGCAGGCAGCGTCGCTGCGCCGCCACTGCCTGGCCGTCGAAGCCTCCACGGCCTGGTACGCCCGCAGCCTCGGCGAGGACGAGACGCTGTGGCGCGTCACCGCGCTGCTGCACGACTTCGACTACGAGCAGCACCCGACGCTCGACCAGCATCCGCAGGACGGCGCACCGATCCTGCGCGAGCTCGGCTACCCCGAGATCGTGATCGACGCGATCCTCTCGCACGCCGACCACCTCGGCGTGCCGCGCGACACGCCGCTGAAGCGCCACCTCTACGCCTGCGACGAGATCAGCGGCTTCGTGCACGCCTGCGCGATCCTGCGCCCCGAGGGCCTCTCGACGCTCGAGCCCAAGTCGGTGCGCAAGAAGCTGAAGCAGCCGTCGTTCGCCGCGGGCATCCATCGCGAGTCGGTGGTCGCGGGTGCGGAGCTGCTCGGCCTCGAGCTCGATCAGCACATCGCCAACGTGATCGAGGCGCTCCGCCCGATCTACGCCGAGCTCGGCCTCCCCGCCTAGGGCTATGGGTGACGGCCGGCCTGACGTGCGCCTGCCGCTGGCGCCCGCGCTGCCGCTGCACACGGAGCGACTGCGGCTCCGAGCCTTCGAGCCGGCCGATGAGCGCTTCCTCTGGGACCTCTACTCCCGGCCGGAGACGCACACCTGGCTGTACAGCAGCGCGCTGACGCGCGACCGGCTGGCAGCGCTGGTCGAGCAGCGGGTCGGGGAGAGCGTCCTCCACACCGAGGGCGTGCCGCTGCGCCTGGCCGTCGTCGAGGCTGCCTCAGGCGCCGTGGTCGGCGACGTCGCCCTCACCGCGGCAGCGGTCAAGCACGCGCGCGGCGAGCTCGGCTTCGTCTTCCACCCCGACTGGGGTGGCCGCGGCTACGCCACCGAGGCGGCTGCGCGGCTGCTGCAGATCGGTTTCGAGGAGGTGGGCTTCCAGCGCATCGTCGGGCGCCTCGAGGCACGCAACGCGGCGTCGGCCCGCGTCATGGAGCGGCTCGGCCTGCGCAGGGAGGCGCACCTCGTCGAGAACGAGTGGGTGAAGGGCGCCTGGGAGAGCGAGGTCGTCTACGCGCTGCTCGCCCGCGAATGGCGGGAGCGGCAGGCCCGCTAGGCGAGCGCGGCGACGAGGCGCTGCAGGTCGTCCTCGCTCGTCCACCAGCCGCAGCTGGCGCGCGCCCAGCCGGTGCCCGGCAGATCGCGGATGACGACGCCCTGGGTGGCGGCCTTCGCCACGACCGCAGCGCTGTCACCCTTCGCCACCCACGTGACGAGCGTCGCCTGGCCCGGCTCGGTGACGAGCTCCTGGCCGGCCTCGACCAGCAGCTCGCGGCAGCGTGCGGCCAGCTCCAGCGAGCGGCTGTAACGCCAAGTCGGGTGCGTGTCGAGTGCAGCATCGAGCCCGGCAAGGCCGGAGAACGGCCCGAACGCCTGCTCGAAGCGGCCGGCACCAATGTGCGGGACGAACGTCCCATCCTGCTCGTAGCGCTGCGCCGACATGTAGCTCGGTAGGCCGACCTTGAGGGCGCCGGGCTCCTTGACGTAGAGCACCCCGGTCTGGTCGGGGCCGCACAGCCACTTCTGCGCCGACACGGTGTAGTAGTCGAGGCCCGCGGCGCTCTGGCTGATGTCGATCGCACCGGCCGACTGGGCGCCGTCCACCAGGATCGGGATGCCCGTCGCGGCGCGCAGCTCGGCGAGCGGCAGCACCTGCCCGGTCGACCAGATGACGTGCGAGAGCGCGAGCAGGCGGGTGCGCGAGGTGATCTCGGCCCTGATCAGCTCGGCGGCGTCGGCGGCGGGCCTGCCGGAGACCCTGGCGATGCGCACCGTGGCGCCGGTCGCGCCGAGCGGGCCGAGCATGCCGAAGTGCTCGGCGTCGGTGACGACAACCTCGTCACCCGGCCCGAGGCCGAGACCGGTGAAGACGATGTTGCAGCCCTGGCCCGTGGAGGTGGTCAGCGCGAGGTTCGTGGCGGGCACGCCGAAGGCGGCGGCGAGCTTGCGTTTCACGCCGGTGCGCAGCGTCAGCAACCCTTCGAAGATCTCCTTGCCGGAGCGGCCCTCGGCCGACTCGCGGGCGATCGCGGCCTGCTGTGCGGCGACGGTCGCCTCGTGCAACGGCCCGAAGGTGCCGGCGTTGAGGTAGGCGATCTTCGCGAGCACCGGGATGCGGCTGCGGAGCTCGTCGTAACCGGGCGGCGTGGGCTGCGCTGTCATACGATCGTCACCTCGACGGGGGCGTGGTCGGAGAGGAGCAGGCCCGCGACTGTGCGGTGCTCGTCGGGCCACGTTACAGGGAGGCCTGGCGGGGCGAGCAGTGCTCCGCGCACGAGCACCTGATCGATCCACTGCGCGGCGGCAGAGAAGCCCGACTCGACCAGGGCGCAGAGGGCCGGGCTGGCGTGCGGTGGCACGTTGAGGTCGCCGGCGAGCACGGCGATCTCGCCGGGAGCGGCCACCTCGTGCAGCCAGCGGGCAGCGCGCGCGACCTCGGCATCGGGGACGGCGGGATCGGACGGGAAGCTGGTGCAGTGCGTGTGCACGAGGGCGAGGGTGCGGCCGTCGGGCAGGCGCAGGCGCAGCGCCTGGGCGACGCGCGGCTCCTTGAGCCAGGCGAGCACGGCCAGCGGGTCGAGCTCGAGCAGCCGCGCGGTCGAGCTGGCGAAGTCGGTCGGGTTGAGCGGGAGCGTCTCCTGCGCGATCACGGCGAGGTCGCGGCGCACGAGCACCGCGTTCGCCTGGCCGCTGAAGGCCGAGCGCAGCCGGGCCGGGTCGATGCTCGTCAGGCGGGCGGCGAGCCGGGTTGGCAGGCGCAGCGGGCCGAGGCTCGGCTCGCGTGCGACGACGCCGTGGGCCGCCATCCCGCTCCAGTCCTCCAGCAGCGGCAGCGCGACGGGTGGCACCTCTTGCAGGCAGACGATCGACGGCCGCTCGCCAGCGGGCCCCGGCTCGGCGATCAGCCGCACCATCTCCTCCAGCAGCCCGCTTGCGGCGACGCCACCCTCCGGCCGGGACGCGTTCCCGTGGAAGAGGTTCCAGCTGCGGACGAGGGTCGGCATCCCTGGTGACTACTGTAGTCCCCGATGCGCATCACCCTTGCCGATCCTGCCGCTTTCACGCCGCAGTACGACCACGAGCTGGCCCATGCCCTCGCGCTGGCGGGCGCCGACGTGCGGCTCGTGACGTCGCGCTTCCGCTTCGGCGAGATCCCCGCGGCCGACGGCTACGAGCGCGTCGAGGCGTTCTACCCGCTCTCGTCGCGGCTCTTCCGCCGCTCGAAGCTGCGCCTGCCGGTGAAGGCGGCCGAGCACCCGCTGGGCATGCGCGCCCTGGCTGCCGCAGCCCGCCGCGCCGACGTCGTCCACTTCCAGTGGCTCGCCTGGCCGCAGCTCGACGAGCGGCTGCTCGCTGCTCCTGGCTTCCGCTCGCTGCGTGGCAGCGCTGCCGGCGGCACGCCCACGGTCTTTACCGCGCACGACCTGCTGCCGCGCCGCTCGGCTGCCAGGGCGGCGATGTGGCAGAGGCTGCTGCAGGGGTTCGACCGCGTGGTCGTGCACTCCGAGCGTGGGCGCGCGACGCTGACGGGGCTCGGTGTCGCCGAGGAGCGGCTGCGCGTCATCCCCCACCCCGTCTTCCCCTCGTCGCCGGTGCTCGCCGCCGACCCGGGGCGCAACCTGCTGTGCCTCGGCGTGATCCGCCCGTACAAGGGCCTGCTCGACGCGATCGCCGCCGTGAAGCAGGTGCCGGGCGCGCGGCTCGTCGTGGCCGGCGACCCGATGGAGCCGATCGACCACTACCGGGAGGCCGCCGGCGACCTGGCCGAGTGGCGGCTCGGCTATCTCAGCGACGCCGAGATCGACGCGACCCTGGCCGAGACGGCCGTCGCCCTCTTTCCCTATCGCGCCGAGCTCGACCAGAGCGGCGCCCTGCTGCGCGCGCTCGGCGCCGGCGTGCCGGCGGTCGTCTACGACGTGGGCGGCCTCGGCGATCCGATCCGCACCTTTGGCGCGGGGCGCGTGGTCGAGCCGGGCGACGTGAAGGGCTTCGCGCGGGCGATCCGCGAGCTGCTCACGGGCGATGCGCTCGCCGAGGCGCGGGCCGGCGCGGCGCGGGCGCGGGCCGAGCTGACGTGGGCGGCGTCGGCGCGGGCGCACCTCGCGGTGTACGAGGAGATCGCTCGCTGATGGGCCTCTTCCGGCGTGGCGGCGGCTCCTCGCGCTTCGCCGACCTGATCTCACGCCAGCTCGACCTCTTCGTCGCCGATAACGCCGATCTCTTCCGCCGCATCCAGGCGGCGGAGCTCGCCTACCACGGCGCCGACGCCGGCGAGTCGAGCCCCGAGGAGGCGACCCACCTCTGGGGCGAGGTCGTCGATCTGGTCGAGGAGGGCACCGAGCTGCTCGCCGACACGCGTGACCGCTACACCTGGAACCAGCTTGGCGCCGACGACCAGGACAGCTACATCGCTGCGTTCAACCGCGCGGTGGCGAAGCGGCTGCCGCGCTTCGGGCTGGAGATCGAGAACCGCTAGATCTGACACAAAGCCGTTGCAATTCGGCGCTTGCGCTCGGCTACAGTCACGGCGTGGAGTTCACCGCAGCCATCACGCACGACGGCTACCACTACGTTGCGCAGTGCCTCGACGTCGATGTCGTCAGCCAGGGCGTCACGGTTGATGCGGCGCTCGCGAACCTGCGCGAGGCGCTCGAGCTCTACTTCGAGGACATGCCGCCCCCCACGGGGAGCGAGGCGCCGCTCATCGTCAAGGTCCAGATCGCGGCATGAATCCGCGGCTCCCGATTGTCTCGGGAGCCGAACTCAGCAACGCCCTCCAGCAGCGGGGGTTCGCTGTCGTGTCCCAGAAGGGCAGCCATCGCAAGCTGCGTGATGGCAACGGCCGCACGGTAATCATCCCGATTCATCGCGAGGTGACCCCTGGAACCCTGCGCGCCATCATCCGCCAGGCCGGCCTGACCGTCGAGGAGTTCGTCGACCTGCTTTGACTGCGGGCCTCAGCGGTGCCCGAAGTGGTGCGCCGACGGCAGCACCGACACGAGCTCGCTCTCGCTCGCCACGCGGCGGGCCAGCTCCGACAGCGACTCCAGCCGGTCGACCAGGATGTTGCGGTTGCGATTGACGTGCTCGAAGCGGCCGCGCGCCACGAGCAAGGGCTCGCCACGGACGATCGAGCGGTGCGCCTCGTACACCGGCGGCGGCACGATCAGGTTGAACTGGCCGTGCTCGTCCTCGAGCAGCATGAAGACGATGCCGTTGGCCGTCGAGGGGCGCTGGCGCGCGACGACCATGCCCGCCACCGAGACGTAGGAGCGGTGTGGCCGCTCGGCCAGCTCCTGGGACGAGAGGATGTCGGCGTCGAGGTGCGGGCGCAGCAACTGCAGCGGGTGCAGCCCGACCGACAGCGCGGTGGCGCGGTAGTCGGCGAGCATCCGCTCCCAGTCGGTGAGCTGCTGGAGAGCCGGCGTCGGCGTGGTGGGCGCGTCGAAGGCGAAGGCGAGCTGGCGGTTGAAGCTGCCGTCCTCCGCGCGCCCGGCGCTGCG
>CANNRA010000090.1 GCA_947507735.1 Actinomycetota bacterium | reverse complement strand
TGGCCGCAGCCGCAGATCGGCAGGTCGGGCGGGCAGATGCAGCCCTTCGCAGCGGCGCGGAACGTCTGCTTGACGATCCTGTCCTCCAGCGAGTGGAAGGCGATGACGGCGAGCCGACCACCGGGGCGCAGCATCTCGATGGCGGCAGGCAGCGCCTCCTCCACCGAGTGCAGCTCGTCGTTGACGGCGATGCGCAGCGCCTGGAAGACGCGCTTTGCCGGATGCCCCTCACCGAAGCGGGCCGGCGCGGGAATCGCGTGCTTGATCACATCGACGAGGTCGCCGGTGCGCTCGAACGGCTGCTCGCGGCGGCGGCGGGCGATCGCCTTGACGATCTGACGCGCGTAGCGCTCCTCGCCGTAGGTGTGGAAGATCTGTACGAGCTCCTGCTCGCTCCACTCGTTGACGAGGTCGGCGGCAGAGATCGGGTCGGAGGGATCCATGCGCATGTCGAGCGGCGCATCGGCGGCGTAGCTGAAGCCGCGCTCCGGGTTGTCGATCTGCATCGACGAGACGCCGAGATCGAGCAGGATCGCGTCGGCCTTCACGTCGTTCTCGGCGAGCTGCTGCAGCACGACGGCGAAGTCGCCGCGCAGGAAGCGCGTCTGCGCGGGAGTGGTCTGCTCAAATCGTGCGAAGTAGTCGCGGGCGCCGGGGTCGCGGTCGATTGCGATCAGCTTGCCGCGGCCCTGGAGCTGGGCGGCGAGCATGGTCGAATGACCGCCCGCACCGAAAGTGCCGTCGACGATGGTTTCACCGGGCTGCACCGCGAGGAGGTCACTGACCTCCTCCGCGAGCACCGGGACGTGATCAGTCGCGCTTGGTCGCAAGACGCTCGGCAACATTCTCGGCACTCCCTTCCACCTCTTCGAGGTGCTTGCGCCAGGTGGCGCGATCCCAGATCTCCAGGTGGTCGTAGACACCTGCCACGACCACGTCCTTCGTCAGGCCGGCCGCCTCGACGAGCGCCTGCGGCACCATCACACGGCCCTGCTTGTCGGGCTCCACCTCGGCGGCTCCGGAGAAGAAGAAGCGCTGCATCAGACGGGACTCGCGGCTGAGCGGGTCGAGCGTGGCGAGGCGCGACTGGACGAGCTGCTCCCAGTCGGCCTTGGCGTACGCGGTGATGCAGCCGTCCATGCCGCGGGTCAGCACGAGACCTTCCTGAAATGACGCACGGAACCGCGCCGGGAGCGTGACCCGGTTCTTATCGTCAATGGAGTGGTCGTATGCGCCAAGAAGCATGGTCTGAAGGTGGTTTTGCTCACCACAATTCCCCACTTTACTCCACGAGCACCCACTACGCAACACAAATGTGGGAGGAAATTCGTGAGGAGCGACGATGCGCCAGGAGACGGCTCGGCGAGCTGCTCAGGACGGATGCCGTAGTAGCGCGGGAGACTGCCGCGACGGCGGCTAGGCGGCAGGGAGCAGCAGGCGGAACGTGGAGCCGCGGCCAGGCGTGCTCTCGACCACGATACGGCTCTCATGCGCCTCGGCGATCGACTGCGCGATCGCCAGACCGAGACCGGTGCCGGGGAAGACGCCGCTCGTCGCGCTCGAGGCCCGGAAGAAGCGGTCGAAGAGCTGCTCCTGCTCGTCGGGCGGGATGCCGATCCCCGTGTCGCTAACGGCGATCTCCACGCCGCCAACGACCCGCAGTCCGTGCACCGCGATGCGACCGCCTGCCGGCGTGAACTTGATCGCATTGGCGAGCAGCCCCTCGACAACCTGGACGATCCGGCCACGGTCGCAGAGCGCCAACACGGGCCCTGCTCCCTCCTGCGCGAGCAGGACACCCTTCGCAGCCGCGGCGGGTGCAGCCGACGCGAGGGTGGAGTGGAGCAGCTCGCCGATGTCGGTCGGGGCGAGGTGCAGCTCGATCGCCCCGGCGTCCACCTGCATCAGGAAGAGCAGGTCGTTGACGAGCGTGGTCAAGCGGTCGGCGTTACGGTCGGCTGTCGTCAGGAACCGGTGCTGGGTCGGGGTGAGCGGCTCGCCGTCCTCCCCCGTCAGCAGCTCGAGGTAGCCCTTGATCGAGGTGAGCGGCGTGCGCAGCTGATGCGAGACGAGCGTGAGGAACTCGGTCTTCAGCCGGTCGAGATCGCGCAGCTGGCGGTTCTGCTCCTCGAGCTGCGCGCGGGCCTGCTCGAGCGCGACGGCGCGCTCGGCCAGCTGACCGCCGCGCACGCGCGCGTGACGGAGCAGCTCCTGGATGGTGACGCAGGCGATCACCGCGACCGCGCCGAGCACGATCGCTGCGCGCCACGCCGACGATGGGTAGCGCGGCTCCCCGACGATCCGCAGCGGCAGGGCACGCGCGAGGAGCACGAACAGGAAGCCGAGCACGAGCTCCTGGCGACTGCCGAGGCTGGCGAGCCAGAGCATCGGCAGCAGGAAGAGGCCGCCGTAGCCGGAGCTGGTACCGCCACCGCTGTCGATCAGCAGCGCGACGAGCGCGATGAATGCGGCCGGCGTGCCGACGCGAGCGAGCACCGGCGAGCAGCGCCACGACGCCGCGAGCACCACGACGAGCACGCCGACAGCGCCCGCCACCCCCAACGCGCCAGGATTCCGGGTCGGCCCGGGCAGGACGACGAGCAGGAACGCGAAGGCGACCGCGGCAGCCGCCGCGGCGACGACTCTGCGACGGCGCGACGCGTCGAGCGGCGCCAGCATGCTCTGCATCCCCCAACCTCTCCTGTTCGGGGCCGGCCGTGTCTGACCGGCGCCGTGTCACGCACTATCGAACGTCACCGTGGCGGCGCCGTCCATCCCCGAAACGGGTTTCCCGGGTGCCGGGTCGTGCGAGAGGCCTCTACGCGAGGCCGTAGGCGCCGCGGCGGCACAGCGCCTCGGCCCCGCAGCGCGCTGCGAGCTCGAGTGCGGCATCACGGGTGAGACCGGCGCCGAGGCCGTACGTCAGCGCGGCTGCGAAGGAGTCGCCGCAACCATAGTCGTCGACGACAGGGCCGGGCAGCGGTGCCGCCCGCCAGCGCCCGCCCGGCTCCGCGACGCCGCCAGCCGCACCCTCTGTCCGCACCACGAGGCGCGGCTTCGGCGTGAGCTCGCCGTCGGCGTACGCCTCTCCCGGGTCGTAGGCGCTGCCGATCAGCGCGTCGAGCTCGACCGCGGCCTCCTGCAGCACCTTCAGCTCGCGCGAGGTGGCGGTGAGGACACTGGCGAGCCGCGCCGTGCGTAACGCTCCCGCATCGCCGCCGGTGAAGTAGACGGCAGCGCAGGACTGCAGCGACCACCAGGGCAGGGTGTCGTCGAGGCTCGGGGCCAGCTTCTCGCCGACCACCGTGATCGACCGCTCGCCCGCGTCATCGACGAAGGTGACGGCGCGCCGTGTCGGCCGCGCTCGCTCGACATGGCGAACGCGCACGCCCAGCTCGCCGAGCTGGGCCACCGCCTGCTGCCCTGCCTCGTCGTCGCCGACCGCGGTGAACAGCTCGCAGCTCCCGGCGAGCCGCGCGATCTGCACCGCCGCAACGGCGGCACCGCCCGCCGGCTCGCGCCAGGTCTCGCGGGCGCGGACGATCTCACCTTGCCGGGGCACGCGCTCGACCCGGATGAACTCGATCCACTCGATATGGCCGACGACAGCGAAGCGCATCACCCCAGTCTCACATCCCGACCGGCTCCACCGTTAGAAGAGGACGATGGAACACGCTGCACCCGCCGCCACCTCCGCCGCGATTCCGCCCTTCGAGCGCTTCTACGCGGCGCACGCACCCGAGGTCTACCGTCTGCTGGCACGACGCCTGGGGACGCAGGCTGCCGAGGATGCATTCCAGGAGACGTTCCTGCGGGCCTTGCGGGCCTACCCTGCCCTGCGCCACGGCGACCACCTCCGGGCGTGGGCGTTGACGATCGCCAGCCGCGTCGCGGTGGATGCCCTGCGCCGTCCCGTCGCCGGCGAGCTGCCCGACCCGGATCTGTCCGGCGAGCTGATCGCCCTGGATGAGGAGCCCGCCTATCGCCAGGTGGCGCACCTCACAGCCGGCCTGCCACCCACCGAGCGGGCAGCCGTTGTCCTGCGCTACGCCTACGACCTCAGCTACGACGCGATCGGCCTCGCGCTCGGCTCGTCACCCGACGCGGCCCGCCAGGCGACCTCTTCCGGCGTCCGTCGACTCCGCCGCGCCGCCGCTCCCAAGGAGAACGCATGACTCACGCTGACCCCTCCCCCGCGCTCGACCTCCTGCCGCCAGGCCTCGACGAGCGCTTCCGCGAGCGCGCCGCCGCCGCCAGCCTGCTCGATGCCGCCTGGGCTATCGCCGACTCACCGCTCGGCCCGCTGCTGCTTGCGGCCACGGGTCGCGGCCTGGCGTGGGTCGGCTTCGAGGCGCCACGCGCAGGCTCCGGCCCGGTTGCCGATGCCTCACCCGAGGCGCAGCTCGAGCGCGTCGCCGAGTGGCTCGGCCGCCGCCTGCTGCGCGTGCCACGCCTGCTCGACCCGGTGCAGCGCGAGCTCGACGCCTACTTCGCTGGGCGCCTGCACGCGTTCGCCGTCACCGTCGACCTGGCCGGCAGCCCGGCGTTCCAGCGCGCCGTGCTGGAGGAGCTGCGCAGCGTCCCCTACGGCGTCACGGCAACGTACGGCGACCTGGCCGCCCGCATCGGCAAGCCAAAGGCTGCTCGCGCCGTCGGCGGCGCGCTCAACCGCAACCCCGTTGCGATCGTCGTGCCGTGCCACCGCATCGTCGGCGCGCACGGTGCGCTGACGGGCTATGCGGGCGGGCTAGAGCGCAAGCGCGCCCTGCTCGAGCTCGAAGGCGCGCTGCTCGCCTAGCCGCGGCAGGCGCTGCGGCCCCGTACCGCGTCCCGCCTGCCCCCGACCAGGCGTATAGTTGCGCGATGTCCCTGAGCGCCCGTAACCAGGCAGTCGCCCCGCTTCTGCTGCTGACGCCGGGGGTGTTCTTCTGGGGCTCCTCGTTCTGGTCGACGACGATGGCCGTCGAGCACGCGCCGGCGATCATGGTGGCGATGCTGCGGACGGCGCCCGTCGGCGTGCTGATCCTGCTGCTGCCGCTGCTCGGCATCCCCTTCCTGCGCGGCCGCATGCTGTTCATGTCGGCGGTGACGGGTGTCCTCAGCGTCGGCGTGCTCGACGCCGCGCTATCGATCTCGACCGATCTTGCCGGGCCGGGCAACGCGAGCATCCTCATCAACTCGTCGCCGTTCTGGGTGCTGCTGCTCGGCTTCCTCTTCCTGTCGGAGCGCATCTCGGCGGTCGGCCTGATCGGCCTCGTCGCCGGCTTCGCGGGCGTCGTGACGATGGTCTCATCGCAGCTCGGCGGTGACGTGGGCACGCTGCGGCTGGTCGGCGGCATGGCGATCGCGCTGGTGGGTGCCGTCTCGTGGTCGATCTGCATCCTCTGGGTGAAGGCGGAGGCGCAGCGCAACGCCGAGCTCGATCTCGTACAGCTGTCGCTCCACCAGTTCGCATTCGGCTCGGCGCCGCTCATCGTCATCGCGTTCGCCTGGAAGGGCGCGGGGAGCACCGACTGGGGCTCGGGCGCGCTGTGGGGGAACGTCGCCTGGCTCGTGCTCGGCGCGGGTGCGATCGCCACGATCACCTTCTTCATGGCGCTCAAGCGGCTGTCGGCCACCGCGACGGCGTCGTCGTAGTTCCTCGTACCGGCGGTTGCCGTGGTGATCGAGATCGGGCGCGGCCACAGCCCGACCGGCGTCACCCTTGCCGGCATGGCGATCACGATCGTTGGCGTGGCGACCTGCGTCACCGGCGACTCCGTGCTGGCGTTGGTGCGCCGACCCGCAGCAGCCGAGGCACCGTGAGCACGCGGCAAACGCCGCTCTTCGCCTGGCTGCTGCTGCTGCCACCGATCCTCTTCTGGGGTGGCGGCTACACCGCCACCTCGATCGCTACCGACCACACCTCGGGTCTGCTGCTGGCAGGGCTGCGCACGCTGCCGACGCTCGCCGTGCTGCCGCTCGCCTTCCTCTTCGGTGCGCGCCTGCCGCGCACGCGTGAGGCGATCACTGGCGCGATCGTCTCGGGGCTGCTCGTCGTGACGGTGTTCTTCATCGGCATCTCCGAGGGAACGCGGCATGCGGGCGCGGCGAACGCCGCCGTGCTGATCTCCGCATCGCCCCTGTGGGTGGCGGTGCTGGCCCGCGTCTTCCTGGGCGAGCGCGTGAAGCGCATCACAACGGTCGGACTGCTCGTCGGCTTCGCCGGGATCGTGCTGATGGTGTCGCGCCAGCTTGGCGGCGCGCACGGCGCGGGCGACCTCACGCTCGGCATCGGGCTTGCCCTCGCGGCCGGCGTCGCGTGGGCGGCGGGCACGCTGATCGTGCGGCGCCTCGCGGTGCGCGACCGCCAGCTCGACTTCGTCGGACTCACCGCGGCGCAGTACCTCGCCGGCTCGCCGCTGCTGATCATCGTCGCCTTCGCGGTGCAGGGCACCGGCGGCACCGACTGGGGCTCGGCCGATCTCTGGGGCGGCACGCTCTGGCTGGCCCTCGGCAGCTCGGCCATCGCAACGGTGCTGTTCTTCAAGTCGCTGCGCTGGCTCGACGCGGCACAGACGTCGTCGTCGCAGTTTCTCGTGCCCGTGGTCGCCGTCGTGGTCGAGATCGTCCGCGGACACGTCCCTGGCGGCCTCGCCCTGGCCGGAATGGCGCTGGCCATCGTCGGCGTCGCGCTGGTCGTCGTGGGCGAGCCGGCACGCCTCGCCTTCGCGCGCAGGCGCGCCACCACTCGTGCGCAGGCGCACCACCGCTAGCGCGTAGCCGCGAGCGCCGCTGCTGCCCGGGCAGGCTCGACCTCGAGCACGGACGCCGGCCCCCGCCCCCAGCCCGGCAGCCGCAACCGGTAGCCGATGCCCCACTCGTTGACCACCAGCGGCTCGCGCGCGCCGGCCGCGGCCAGCTTGCGGCGCACCCGCGAGGCGTGCGAGTCGACGGTGCGCGTCTCGATCCCGGCCGGATAGCCCCAGACACCGCGCAGCAGCTCGCGCTTCGAGAACACGCGATACGGGTCACGGGCGAGCGCGACGAGCAGAGCGAACTCGGTGGCCGAGAGCTGGGCTGGACAGCCGTCCACCTCGACATGTCGAGCAGCAACATCGATCCGAACCGGCCCGGCCTCGACCAGCTCGTGGCGCGTCGGCGCAGCACGCCGCAGCACCGCCCGGATCCGCGCGAGCAGCTCCTCGTAGAGCACCGGTCCCGGCACGTAGTCGTCCGCCCCCGACGCGAAGGCGCGCACGCGATCGGTCGCGTCGCCCGCCGGGTGGCCGAGCACGATCACCGGGATGTCGCGATCCCACTCGCGGCCGGGCGCCCCGGCGCGCAGGCGGCGGCACAGCTCGGCGCCCGACACGCTCTCGAGTCGGCTGGACAGGAGGACGACGTCGGGGCGCGCGCGCTCGGCGAGCCACAGGGCGCGGGTCTCGTCCTCGGCGCCGAGCACGGCGAAGCCGTCCTCGGCCAGGTGGTGCTCCAGGTGGGCGCGGGCCGGGGCCTCAGGCTCGGCGAGAAGGAGTGCGGGGCTCATGCCGGCAACGCTACGGCGGCCGCGGCGGCCGCGACAGTCGTCCAATCGGACAATCCCGTGCCGGTTCGTCCACCGCCGTGTCCACACGCGGCCGCGGCGGCCGCGCCCCGGCGGGCCAGGGCCACCGACCCTGCCGGCGTCGCTACAGGCGCCCGGAGCGGATCACGCCAACCAGCAGCCACAGACCGAGCACCGTCGAGCCGACGAACCCGAAGAATGACACCGCGTTGATCCCGGCGATCTGCGGCCCCGTCTTCGCAAACACGCCGATCATGCTCGACCCGATCAGGCCACCCGCCACGACGAGCGCGATCACGAGGCGGTTGAAGACAACGTCCATGCGGTGCATGAGCTCATCCAGGCCCTTGTGCACGAAGCCGACCTCGATGCGGCCCTCGCGTGCTTGCTCGAGGAAATCGTGCAGCTGGTAGGGCGCCTCGCGCAGCACGCGCGCCAGGCCGAAGACCTCGCTGCGCACCATCCCGGCGACGCGCTCCGGCGTGAAGCGACCCAGCACGAGGCTGCGCGCGTACGGCCGCGCCACCTCGAAGACATTGAAATCGGCGTACAGCTCGACGCCCACCGAGCCAACCGTCGCGATCGCCTTGTCCAGCAGCACGAAGCGCGACGGCAGCCGGATGTTGTTGGCGTAGATCAGCTGGAACGACTCGCGGATCACCTGCATCGGGTCGATCTCGGTGAGCCTGGCGCCGTGATAGCGGTAGTAGAGATCACGCAGGTCGCGTCCGAGCTGCTCCTCGTTCTCCTTCGGGTACTGCACGCCGAGGGCGGAGAGGCGCTTCGGGAGCTGGTCGAGGTTCTCGTTCGCCGCGTCGATGAACAGCCGCGTCAGGTTGAGCATGTCGTCGTCGGTCAGCTTGCCGGCGAGGCCGAAGTCGACGAGGCCGATGCGCTCACGGTCGATGACGAGGATGTTCGCCGGGTGCGGGTCGGCGTGGAAGAAGCCATGGCGGAAGATCATCGTCAGCCACGCCTCGGTGATCCGGTACGCGAGCTGCTTGCGCTCCTCCAGCGAGTACGTGGCCAGGTCGATGTCGCGCAGCTGGATGCCGTCGAGCAGCTCCAGCGTCAGCACGCGGGCGCTCGTGTAGCTCCAGAACACCTTGGGGAAATGCACGAAGGCGTGCCCCTCGAAGTTCCGGTGGAAGTTCT
>CANNRA010000089.1 GCA_947507735.1 Actinomycetota bacterium | reverse complement strand
GCGGCACCCCAGGCGGCCGCGAGCAGCCAGGCCGCCCCGCCCAGCCAGAGCAGCCGGCCGCCGCTTGTGCCGGCGCCGAAGAAGATCGCAGCGCCGACGATGAGGAACGCCGCCAGGCCAAGCGCCGCGGCGAGAGGCCGGGCTGCGGTGCGCACGGAATCGGTCACCCGCCGACCGTACCAGGGCCAGCTGCGGGAGCAATTTGCCGCTCTCCGCGGTCAGTTCGCTTAACAAATCGCTAAACCAGCTATTACCCTGCACTCACGCCCGTCCGAGAGACTGTTCACCATGCAGGGCAGCGCACACGCGCGCGTTCTTGGTCAAACCCTCCCCACCACGCTTCCGAAGGACTTGCCCTGACCCGTCACATCGCTCTCCTCGCCGCCACTCTTCTGCTCGCGCTGACCGCCTTTGCCGGCGTCGGTGCAGCGGCCTCAGCGGCGCACGGAGCGCAGCACGACGCGACGCCCTGCTGGAAGGTGCTCACCAACGACGCCTTCGACGGCAAGGTGGACGGCATCTATCCCACTGCCACGTATGGCGAGGCGGTCAAGCACCTGCCGACCGACGTGCAGAGCTACTCGACGATCGCGCAGGTCATCACGCAGGCGCGCCAGGACGCGCTGCAGCAGGCCGGCACGGGCGTCAAGCCCGATCCTGCGCGCTGCGGCTTCGTGCTCGGCAGCGCGGGCAGCGGTAACGGCACGACCGGCAACGCCAACGGCAACGACAAGGGGCCGATTCCCGGCGTCATCGACTCGGTGGGCTCGGGCAGCGCCGACAGCTTCCCCGTGGCGCTGATCGTGATCGCAGGCATTGCCGTCGTGCTCCTGCTCGGCGGCGGTGCAGGCTTCCTGCTCCGGCGCAGGCAGCGCCAGCAGCAAGAGCTCGAGCAGGCCTCGGGCGCCTCGTCCGACGGCGACGACGGCACGCGCGAACTGACCCCCTAGGCTCCGGCGCGGCACCGCCGCAGAGGGTCTCCGGAGCCGGCGGCGACCTCGCCCGCCGGCAAAAAGCAGCGGACCCCGACGGGGTTTGCTGCCGGTTCCGCGGCGCGTTTCGTGATGGTCCGCGGGACTCCTCCCTGCCGCGCTACTGTCGTCCGACAGCATCCCTATTGTCCCCGAGTCCAAGCCCACGGTCACCCCTCCGAGAGCACTCGAAACGGGGTCGCCGCGATGACACGACCCGGACACCGGAGGAAAGAGAACACCATGGCGCCCGCCAACGACCTTCAAACACACGACACGGAACTCGGACTGGTCGAGAACGTCGTCGTCGACGCGACGAGGTCCGCCGGCGTCGAGCGCTACTTCACGGTCCCCGGTCGCGACCCGTTCGATGACATCGAGTGGGAGATCCGCGACGCGTACATCCCGGGCAAGGACAAGCCCGCCTTCGAGCAGAAGAGTGTGGAGTTCCCCCGCTCCTGGTCGCAGACCGCGACCAACATCGTGGCGCAGAAGTACTTCCGCGGCCGCATGTCGTCGCCGGAGCGCGAGTTCTCGGTCAAGCAGATGATCGGCCGCGTCGTCGACACCGCCTCCACGTGGGGTCGCGCGGGCGGCTACTTCGCCAGCGAGGACGAGGCTCAGACCTTCGAGGCCGAGCTCAAGTTCATCCTGGCCAACCAGCTCGCCTCGTTCAACTCGCCGGTCTGGTTCAACGTCGGGTTCGAGGAGAAGCCGCAGTGCTCGGCGTGCTTCATCCTCTCGATCGAAGATTCGATGGACTCCATCCTCGACTGGATCCGCCGTGAGGGCGTCGTCTTCCGCGGCGGCTCGGGCTCGGGCATCAACCTGTCGCGCCTGCGCTCGTCCCGCGAGCAGCTCTCGAAGGGTGGCTACGCCTCCGGGCCGGTCTCCTTCATGCGTGGCGCCGATGCGTCGGCCGGCACGATCAAGTCGGGCGGCAAGACCCGCCGCGCCGCCAAGATGGTCATCCTCGACGTCGATCATCCCGACATCGAGGAGTTCATCTGGTGCAAGTCGCGCGAGGAGGAGAAGGCGCGCGTGCTCGAGGCCGCCGGCTACGACATGTCGCTCGACTCCCCGCACTGGGCGTCGATCCAGTACCAGAACGCCAACAACTCGGTGCGCGTCAACGACGCCTTCATGGAGGCCGTCGCCGCCGACAGCGACTGGAACCTGACCGCTCGTACCGACGGCACGGTCGTGCACACGCTCCGTGCGCGTGACCTGATGCGCCAGATCTCCGAGGCCGCCTGGCGCTGCGCCGATCCGGGTGTCCAGTACGACACGACGATCAACGCCTGGCACACCTGCCCGAACTCGGGCCGCATCAACGGCTCCAATCCCTGCTCCGAGTACATGCACATCGACGACTCGGCCTGCAACCTGGCGTCGCTGAACCTGATGAAGTTCCGCCGTGCCGACGGCGACTTCGACGTCGAGGCCTTCGAGCGCGCGGTGGACATCGTGTTCATGGCCCAGGAGATCCTCGTCGGCTACTCCTCGTACCCGACGCCCGAGATCGAGCGCAACGCCCGCGCGTTCCGCCAGCTCGGCATCGGCTACGCCAACCTCGGCGCCCTGCTGATGGCACGCGGCCTGCCCTACGACTCGGATGACGGGCGCGCGTACGCCGCCGCGATCACCGCGCTGATGACGGGTCGCTCGTACCGCAAGTCGGCCGAGGTCGCCGGTCGCATGGGCCCGTTCGCCGGCTACCGCCCGAACGCCGCCGCCATGATCGGCGTCGTCGCCAAGCATCGCGCGGCCGTGGCGAATATCGAGAACACGACCTCGGTGCCCGCCGACCTGCTCACCGCCTGCCGCAAGGCCTGGGACGACGCGCTCGACCTCGGCGAGGTGCACGGCTACCGCAATGCGCAGGCGTCGGTGCTGGCCCCCACCGGGACGATCAGCTTCATGATGGACTGCGACACGACCGGCGTTGAGCCCGACTTCTCGCTCGTCAAGTCGAAGAAGCTGGTCGGCGGCGGCGAGATCACGATCGTCAACCAGACCGTGCCGATGGCGCTCTCCGAGCTCGGGTACGCCCCGCGCGAGGTCGACGACATCGTCGCCTGGATCGACGAGCGCGGCTCGGTCGTCGGCGCGCCGTACATGAAGAGCGAGCACTACCCGGTGTTCGACTGCGCCATCGGCGACCGCGCGATCCACTACATGGGTCACGTGAAGATGATGGGCGCCGTCCAGCCGTTCATCTCCGGCGCGATCTCGAAGACCGTGAACATGCCGGAGGAGGCGACGATCGACGAGGTCTCGCACCTCTACATCGAGGCCTGGAAGCTCGGCGTCAAGGCCGTCGCGATCTACCGCGACAACTGCAAGGTCGCGCAGCCGCTCTCGAAGAAGAGCGACAGCTCCCAGCCGGCGATCTCGCCCGCACAGGTCGCGCCCACGCCCAAGCGCCGCCGTCTCCCGGACGACCGCACCGAGGTGGGCCGCAAGTTCCGCGTCGGCGAGTACGAGGGCTACATCCACGTCGGCATCTACGACGACGGCACCGCGGGCGACATCTTCGTCGACATCGCGAAGGACGGCACCACCCTCGCCGGCCTGATCAACTCGCTGATGATCTCGGTCTCGCTCGGCCTCCAGCACGGCGTGCCGCTCGAGGTCTACGTCTCGAAGTTCGCGCACATGCGCTTCGAGCCGTCCGGCCCGACCAACGACCCGGACATCCGCATCGCCAAGTCGCTCGTCGACTACATCTTCCGCTGGATGGGGAAGCGCTTCCTCACCACCGATCAGCAGGAGGAGGTCGGCATCCTCTCGCCCGAGGTGCGTCAGCGCCTCGCCGAGCGGTACGACAACGGCGAGGCTGCCAGCGGCGGCAAGCCGGTCGATCCCGACCACATGCCTGTCCTGGCCGGCCAGACGGCGCTGTTCAACTCGTTCGAGGACGCTGTCGAGTGCGCCCGCTGCGGCGGTCGCATGGTGCGCACGGGCAGCTGCTACACCTGCCGCGACTGCGGCACGAACACCGGCTGCAGCTGAGCCGACGCGACAACTGACGCTGGAACGGAGGGCCGCGCAAGCGGCCCTCCGCCGTTGCGGCGCACCAACCGGCGGGCTCGCATGCGAAGATCCGGCGTGCCCACGACGCCTGACCCGCGCATCTGGATCGGCCTCTGGACGATCTACCTCTTCTGGGGCTCCACCTACCTGGCCATGCGGGTCATGGTGCGCACCATCCCGCCGGTGCTCGGGGCGTCGGCGCGGTTCCTGATCGCGGGCGGCGTCGTGCTCGCAGTCGTGGCGCTACGCGAGCGGCACGCCCGACGCAAGGCAGCGGCAGCCAGAGTGGAACGGCCACGCGGTGGCACGCTGGCACTCGACCGCCAGCAGCTCGCGCTGCTCGTCGGCACAGGCATCTTCGTCCCCGGCATCGGCAACAGCCTCAACACGCTGGCCGTGCACCACGCCACCTCGGTGACGGTGGCGCTGCTCAACGCGGCGGTGCCGCTCTGGGTGATCCTGCTGCGCCGGCTGATGCGCGACCGCGTGCCGCTGGTGACGCTGCTCGCAGTGCCGATCGGCTTCAGCGGGGTCGCCGTGCTGCTGCTGCCCGGCAGCCACGTCGGTGCCGACGGGGTCGGCATTGCGTTCGCGCTCGGCGCCGGACTGACCTGGGGCATCGGCTCGTACGCCTCGTCACGGCTGCTCCGAGGCATCGACGCGCTCGTCGTGATCGGCGTGCAGATGGCGGTGGCCAGCGTCGTGCAGGTGTGCCTCGGCGCAGGGCTCGGCGAGTTTTCCGATCTCCACCCCGGCACCTTCTCCGGCGAGTCGATCGCCGCCCTGGTGTTCCTCGCCACGATCGGGGGCTTCGTCAGCTACACCGCCTACTCGTGGCTCCTGCAGCACGCGCCGGTGTCGCAGATCGCCACCTTCGCCTTCGTCAACCCGATCGTCGCCGTGGTGCTAGGCCGGGTGATCCTGGGCGAGAAGCTGGGCTGGACGGGCCTGATCGGGGCGGCGGTGATCGTCGGCTCGGTGGGCGTGACGGTGAAGGCCGAGAGCCGCCTGGCTGCACGCCCGGCGACCAGCTGACAAGGGAGACTGCGGGATTTCCCCGACGCGCGGCCGCTCCGGCACCGCGACGATAGCGAGCATGCCCCACCCCATCGCGACGCCCGGCACGCGCCCCGGGATCGACCTCGACCAGCGACCGATGCTCGTCTTCTGGGAGACGACACGAGCGTGCCGCCTGCGCTGCCGTCACTGCAGGGCCGCCGCCGTCGAGACACCGCAGCCCGGTGAGCTGAGCCACGCGGAGGGCCTCGCCTTCCTCGACAGCCTCGTCGCGTTCGGCAAGCCGTACCCGGTGCTCGTGCTCACCGGTGGCGACGTGCTGATGCGCGTACGGCTGCTGGAACTGATCGATCACGCCGTCGCCCTCGGGCTGCCGGTCGCGGTGTCGCCAAGCGTCACGCCGCTGCTCGATGCAGCCACCCTGGCGGTGCTGCGCGACCACGGCGTCAAGGTCGCATCGATCAGCCTGGACGGCGCCTCGGCGCAGGTGCACGACGGGGTGCGTGGCGTGCCCAGGCACTTCGAGGCGACGCTGGCAGCGATGCGCCACGTCGTCGAGACGCCGATGACGCTGCAGGTCAACACCGTCGTCATGCGCGACACCGTCGACGAGCTGCCACAGGTGGCCCGCCGCGTGATCGAGGCCGGGGCGGGCATCTGGGAGGTCTTCTTCCTCGTGCAGACCGGTCGCGGCAGCGAGCTGGCCGAGCTGACCCCCGCCGAGAACCGCGACGTCTGCCACTTCCTCTGGGACGCCTCGCGCTACGGCTTCATCGTCCGCACCGTCGAGGGGCCCTGGTTCCGCGTCGTGGCGCAGGAGCGCGCGCTCGACCCCCCGGACGCCGACCCGGCCGAGCTGCACGGGCTGGGGCCGCTCTACCGGCGTCTCGCAGGCGAGCTGCGCGAGCTCCTTGGCGAACCGATCGGCCCGTCCAGGGCCCAGACGAAGGGCACGCGCGACGGACGCGGCATCATCTTCGTCGGCCATGACGGCACCGTGACCCCCGCGGGCTTCCTGCCTGCAGCTCTCGGCAACGTCAGGGAGTCGTCGCTGGACGTGATCTACCGCGACCACCCGCTGCTCCGCGAGATCCGCGCAGCGGCGTTCCACGGCCGCTGCTCCGGCTGCGAGCACGCCACGCTCTGCGGTGGCTCGCGCGCCCGGGCCTACGCGGCGACGGGCGATCCCCTGGGCGAGGACCCGGGCTGCTGGCTGACCGGCAACGTCGCCGCCTGAGCTGAACGGCTTTGCCGTGAGCAACCGCGCCGCGAGGGCGCGGGCGGCGTCCGCGACGGCGTCCGGCAGGGCGACGGCGCACCCGCACGCGGCTCGTTGACGGAGCCGGTATTCAGCGTATTCTCGACAGACGACCGCGGCCAGAGCGCCGCGTTACGCCCACACAGGAGAGCGCTGCGCATGCCGCCCACACCCGAGGAAGTCCGCAAGGCCCTCGACGTCATCTTCGCCGCCGACACCGACATCTACCAGCAGCGCGGCTTCCAGCGGCGCGTCGGCTTCGGCAAGCGCCCGGCGATCATCCACATCGACCTCGCCAATGCGTGGACGAAGCCCGGCCACGCCTTCAGCTGCGACGGGATGGACACGATCATCCCCGCCGCGCAGGCGCTCAACGTCGCGGGCCGCGCCAAGGGCATCCCGATCGCCTACACCACCACGGCGTACCAGAACCCCACCGGCCCCAACTCCGACACGGGCCTCTGGCATCTCAAGATCCCGGTCGAGAAGCTGCACGTGGACGACCCGTGGGCCCAGATCGACGAGCGCCTCGCGCCACGGCCCGACGAGCAGATCATCGTCAAGAAGAAAGCGAGCGCCTTCCACGGCACCTACCTCACGAGCTGGCTCAACTCGCTGGGCGTCGACACGGTGATCCTCACCGGCGTGACGATGGCCGGCTGCGTCCGCCACACCTGCGAGGACGCGATCGCCGAGGGCTTCCGCCCGATCGTCGTGCGCGAGGCCGTGGGCGACCGCGTCCCCGGCGTCGTCGAGTGGAACCTCTTCGACATCGACGCCAAGTTCGGCGACGTCGAGCCCGTGAGCAAGGTCGTCGAGTACCTGAACGGCATCGAGCCGTTCGTCTCCCGGGTGTAGTGGCGGCCGACGCCAACCCGCAGCATCTCTGGCGCAATCCCGACCCGCGCCCGAGCTATGACGCGATCGTGGTGGGCGGCGGCCTGCACGGCCTGGCCACCGCCTACTACCTCGCGCGCAACCACGGCCTGACCAACGTCGCCGTCCTGGAGAAGGGCTGGCTCGGGTCGGGCAACGCAGTGCGCAACACCACGATCATCCGCTCGAACTACCTCTGGGAGGAGAGCGCGGGCATCTACGAGCACTCCCTGCAGCTCTGGGAAGGCCTCGTCGACGAGCTCGACCACGACTTCCTCTTCTCGCAGCGCGGCGTCCTCAACCTCGCGCACACCCTCGGTGACGTGCGCGAGGGCGTGCGCCGCGCCAACGCGAACCGGCTGAGCGGCATCGACGCCGAGTGGCTGACCACCGAGGAGGTCGCCGACTTCTGCCCGATCATCGACACCTCGCCGGGGATCCGCTATCCCGTGCTGGGCGCCACGCTGCAGCGCCGCGGCGGCATCGCGCGCCACGACGCCTTCGTCTTCGCGATCTCGCGCGCGGTGGACGCGTACGGGATCGACCTGCTGCAGGGCTGCGAGGTGACCGGAATCGACGTCGTGGGCGGCCGCGTGACCGGGGTGCAGACGACCCGCGGGCCGATCGCCTCGACGACCGTCGGGCTCGTCGCCGCCGGCCACTCGACCGTGCTCGCGGGGCTGGCGGGCTTCCGGCTGCCGATCCAGAGCCACCCCTTGCAGGCGCTCGTCTCGGAGCTGCTCGACCAGGTGCTGAACTGCGTCGTCATGTCGAGCGCCGTCCACGTCTACGTCAGCCAGGCGCACAAGGGCGAGCTGGTGATGGGCGCGGGCATCGACTCCTACAACTCGTATGCCCAGCGCGGCTCCTTCCACGTGATCGAGCACCAGATGGCGGCTGCGGTCGAGCTGATCCCGCTGTTCGCGCGCGCGCACGTGCTGCGCACCTGGGCCGGCATCGTCGACGTCTCGCCCGACGCCTCGCCGATCCTCGGCCTCACGCCGGTAGATGGGCTGACCGTCAACTGCGGCTGGGGCACCGGCGGCTGGAAGGCGACGCCCGGCTCGGGCTGGTGCATGGCGCACACGATGGCAACGGGCGTCCCGCACCCTCTGAGCGCCCCCTTCTCGCTGGAGCGCTTCGAGACGGGCGCGCTGATCGACGAGCATGGTGCTGCAGCGGTGGCGCACTGATGCGGCCCGGCAGCGACCCTGCGCTGGTGCGGCGCGACCCCCAGCGCGAGGCGGCGACGTGCTGCTGATCGCCTGCGCCTGGTGCGGCCCGCGCGACGAGGTCGAGTTCCGTTACGGCGGCCAGGCCCACGTCGCCTGGCCCACCGCCGAGGACGCGATCAGCGACGCCGAGTGGGGCGCCTTCCTCTTCATCCGCGACAACCCGCAGGGCGACTTCGCCGAGCGCTGGGTGCACCAGCACGGCTGCCGGCGCTGGTTCAACGTCGTGCGCAGCACCGTGACGCACGAGATCAGCGCGGTGTATCCGGCCGGCCAGTCGCGGCCGGAGAGCGCGCCGGGCCGCAGCGGCGCCGGCAGCGGCGAGGGCGCACGATGAGGCTCCCTGCTGGCGGGCGCATCGACCGCACACGCCCGATCTCCTTCACCTGGGACGGCCGCGAGCTGAGCGGCTTCGCCGGCGACACGCTCGCCTCGGCGCTGCTCGCGAGCGGC
>CANNRA010000088.1 GCA_947507735.1 Actinomycetota bacterium | reverse complement strand
TTCGCTGAGCCGCTCTGGCTGCCCGGCGGCTCGCGCTAGGGCGCAGGGGCTTGCTCAGGCCAGCGCAGCCAGCGCCCGCGCGATCGCCGGGCCCGAGGGCTCGGCGCCTTCGCGCAGCACGCGCGGCTCGGCGCCGGTGAAGTCGATCACCGTCGATGGCGTTCCCGGCAGCACGCCGCCGTCGACGACGCAGCCCGCTGCGCTCCGGATCTCCTCCGGCACCTCGTCCAGCGACAGCGGCGACGCGCCGCCATGCAGGTTGGCGCTGGTCGAGACGACGGCGCCTGCGCGGTCGAGGATCGCGCGTGCAACCCCGTCGAGCAGCGGCACGCGCACGCCGATCGCGGTGGGCGTCGCACCGTTGAACCAGGGGAAGCGCCCGGCCGGGTTCGCCAGCACCAGCGTGAAGCCACCGGGCAGCAGCGCGCGCGCGATCGCCTCAGCGGGCGTCCCGCGCAGCTCCGGCACCGCTGCCAGCAGCGTCTCGATGTCGCCGGCGAGCAGCGCCAGCGGCTGGCCCTCGCTGCGGCCCTTCAGCTCCTGGATGCGGCGGGTCGCCGCTGCCGTGTGCGGGCTGGAGACGAGCCCGTAGACCGTGTCGGTCGGCAGGACGACGGGCAACCCTTGCCCGATCGCCGCGACCGCGGAGTCGATCAGGCCCAACGGCCTTCCACGACACGCTCGCGGCCGGCCAGGTCGTTCGTGATGCGGACGTCGGCGTAGCCGAGCGAGCCGAGCTCGTCGGCGACCTCCTGGGCCTGGCCGTCGCCGACCTCGAGCACGAGCCAGCCGCCCGGCAGCAGCAGCGGCAGCGCACGGCGCGCCACGGCGGCGGTCTGCGCGGTGCCGACCACGGCCTCGCGCGGCTCGTAGAGGCGGATCTCGGGCTGGAGGCTGTCCCAGTCGGCCGGCGGCACGTACGGCGGGTTCGAGATGACGAGGTCGAAGGTGCCGTTGACGTGCGCTGTCAGGTGGCCGCGCACGAACTCGACGCGGTCGGCGACACCGCAGCGCTCGGCATTGTCGGCGGCGACGCCGAGGGCGCCCTCCGAGATGTCGGTGGCGACGACGCGGGCGCCGGGATGCTCGGAGGCGATCGAGAGCGCGATGGCGCCCGAGCCCGTGCCGATGTCCAGCACCGACGGCTGCTCGACGTCCTTGATCAGCGCGAGCGCGCGCTCGACGACGATCTCGGTCTCCGGGCGCGGCACGAGCACGTTGGCGTCGACGCGCAGCACGAGGTGGCGGAAGCCCCACTCGCCCAGCACGTAGGCGAGCGGCTCGCGCTTGCCGCGGCGCTCAACCAGCGGGCGCGCGGCAGCGAGCTCCTCCTCGGTCAGCGGCCGGTCGTGGTGCGTGTACAGCTCGATCCGGCCAAGCTTCAGCGCGTGGGCCAGGATCAGCTCGGCGTCCAGGCGAGGATTCTCGACGCCCTTGCCCTCGAGGTAGCCGATGCTGCGCGCCAGGATGTCGGCGATGGTCACGGGGCGATCGGTGCTCATACGACGTCCTCCTCGAGCGCGCGCCGGCGCTCCTCCTGGGCGATCGCGTCGGTGAACTCGTCGAGGTCGCCGTTCGCGAGGATCTGGTCGAGCCGGTGCACCGTGAGCTTGATGCGGTGGTCGGTCAGCCGGTTCTCGGGGAAGTTGTAGGTGCGGATCTTCTCGGCGCGCTCGCCGGTGCCGACCTGGGCCTTGCGCTGCGCGGCGAGGGCCGCCTGCTGCTTGCCGCGCTCGAACTCGAAGAGGCGCGCGCGGAGGACGCGCATCGCCTTGTCGCGGTTCTGCAGCTGCGAGCGCTCGTCCTGCATGGCGACGGCGACGCCGGTGGGCATGTGCGTGATGCGCACGGCAGAGTCGGTGGTGTTGACGCCCTGGCCGCCGGGGCCGGTGGCGCGGTAGACGTCGATGCGCAGGTCCTTCTCGTCGATGTGCACCTCCACCTCCTCGGCCTCGGGCATCACGGCGACGGTGGCCGTCGAGGTGTGGATGCGGCCCTGCGACTCGGTCTCGGGGACGCGCTGGACGCGATGCGTGCCGCCCTCCCACTTGAACACCGAGAAGGCACCCTCGCCCTTGATGCCGAAGGTCACTTCCTTGAAGCCGCCGCCCTCGCTGGGGCTGCCGGAGAGGATCTCGACCTTGAAGCCGCGCCGCTCGGCGTACTTGACGAGCATGTGGAAGATGCTGCCGGCCCACAGCGCGGCCTCGTCGCCGCCGACGCCCTGGCGCACCTCGATGATCACGTCCTTCGAGTCGGCCGGGTCGGTCTTGACGAGCGAGAGCTTGAGCGCCTCCTCCAGCCGGTGCGCCTCGGTCTCGAGATCGCTGGCCATGGAGGAGAGCTCCGGGTCGGACTTGGCAGCGGCGAGATCGTCGACCGTCTGGCGCCACTCCTGCGAGAGCTTGTAGGGCGCCTCGAGCTCCTTGAGCCTGCGGCCAACGTCGGCCGCCTCGCGGTGGTCGTTGTAGACGGAGGGGTCGCTCATGCGCTCCTGCATCTCGCGGAAGCTGCGCTCGAGCTCGGCGATGAGCTGTTCGATCCTGGCCACGACCCACAGGGTAGATGACGCTCTGCGGCGCCGTTCGGGCACGTGGCCCGAGCCCTGCCGAAAATGCATTACATGAAATGCACATCATGAATCAAAAGATGTGTATCATCGGAGCATGGCGATGCAGCCGATGACCGTTCTCCACGACCTGCTCGACGCTAACGAGCACTACGCCGAGACGTTCCACTGGGGTGAGCTCCAGCGCGAGCCGCGCCGGGGGTATGCCGTTGTCACCTGCATGGACGCCCGGATCGTGCCGACGCACATGCTCGGCATCGACTACGGCGACGCCAACATGCTGCGCAACGCGGGGGCGCTCGTCACCGATGACATCCTGCGCTCGCTCGTCGTCTCGCACCACCTGCTGGGCACGAACCAGGCGATCGTGATCGGTCACACCGACTGCGGCCTCTCGGCCTTCACCGACGCCGAGATCAACCAGCGCATCGAGGCCGAGCTCGGCACCTCCGCCGACATGGCCTTCCACGCCTTCACCAGCGTGGACGAGAGCGTGGTGGCCAGCGTCGAGCGGATCCGCGGCTGTGACCTGCTGCCGAGCGGCTACGACTCGGCCGGGTTCGTCTACGACGTCCGCACCGGGCGTCTGCGCCAGCTGGTCTAGCGGCTGCCGATCGCCGCGGCGAACCGGTCGGTCAGCGTGCGCGCGCCGGCGACGCTGAGGTGTGTCCCGTCGAAGTAGAGGACGACGCCGTCCCGGATGCCGGTGCAGCGATCGGTCGTGCAGAGCTGGTCGATCAGCTCGAGGCCGCGTGTCCCGGGCACGCCGGCGATCGCGTGGCTCTCGGCCCTCAGCGCGCGCTCGCGCTCGCGGGAGGTCTGCTCGCGGGAGACCGAGCTATCGCAGCTGCGCGTCAATAAGCGCAGCACTGCACAGGAGCTCACGCCATAGGGCAGCACGGGCACGGGGTGGACGACGACCGCGGGAATGCCCGCTGCGGCCAGCCGTTGCAGCGTCGCCGTCAGGGCCTGCTCCCACACCTGCGCCTTGGCGTCGGCGCCGTAGGTGGCCGGGCCGCCCCCGACCGGCGCGAGGCCGTAGCGCCCGCCGACGTAGGTCGTCGTCCGCGCGGCCAGCACCACGAGGTCTGGCTTGCGTTGCTCGATCTCGGCGAACGACTCCTCGACGAAGCGGGCGCAGCCTGCCTCCGAGGCGAACGCGCCGACGAGCCGCACGAGCACCGGCGGGCAGCCATCCATCGTGATCACGACAGCGTGCAGGCCCTGCCCGTTCGCCGCCTCGATGAACGGCTCGCTGAAGTGGCCGGCGTTCGAGTCGCCGATCAGCACCGCCGTCCCGCGGGCCGAGTCCGCAGCCCACGTGCAGCGCTCCCAGTTGCCCTGCAGCGAGCGGAGGTTGTTGCAGCCGCGGAGCTTGTTGACGTGCAGGCTGCGGGAGTCCTGCCACGCCGCCACCGTCGAGGTGGTGAGCAGCGCCTGGCGAACGCCGAGCAGCCCGAGCGACGTGACGACCGGCACGATGATGCACGCGGCACCGAGCGCGAGCAGGCGCCTCCCCGCCCAGCGCGGGTCGCGGCGCACCGGGTTCTCGATGAGGCGCAGCGACAGCACGGATGGCGCGAGCGAGACGAGCGCCGCGAGCGGTGCAGCCAGCGAGCTCTGCGGCCACAACGCCTTCGCGAAGACGATCAGCGGCCAGTGCCAGAGGTACCAGCTGTACGAGAGGTCGCCTAGCCACACGGCGGGACGCCTGCCGAGCAGGGCCGTCACCGGCGTCAGGCGGGCGCTACCCGCCGCGATCACCAGAAAGGTGCCGCCGACCGGCAGCAGCGCGCTCAGGCCGGGGAAATGGGCGACGTCGTCGATCAGGAACGCGCCGCAGAGAATCGCCGCGATGCCGCCGATCGCGCAGCCGTGCGCGACCAGAGCGGGCAGCCGTCGCAGCCACGGGCCGGCGAGCGCGAGCAGCGCTCCCAGCCCGAACTCCCAGGCGCGCGTCGGCGACCCGTAGAACGACAGCGCGTGCGACCCGATGCCGCCGACGGGGGTGTCGCGTGCCAGGTCGATGGCCAGCAGGAACGAGCCGATCGCGAGCGCCCCGACGAGCACGAGCGGTGCCAGGGGCACGCTCGCGCCGTTCTGCCGGCGTCGGCGGTGCAGCATCCAGCACGCGAGCAGCAGGGTCGGGAAGACGAGGTAGAACTGCTCCTCCACGGCGAGCGTCCAGGTGTGCAGCAGCGGGTTGAGCGTTGCGACGAGGTCGAAGTAGCCATCCGGCAGGTGGTAGACGTACGCATTCGCTGTGAAGAGCGAGGCGAAGATCCCGGTGACAGCGCCGGTGCGCTGCCCGCCGACCGGGCTGAGCACGGTGCCGAGCGCGCTCACGACGACGACCATCACCGCGAGCGCGGGGAGGAGGCGGCGGATGCGGCGTGCGTAGAAGCCGCGCAGGCTGATGGTGCCGGTGCGCTGCAACTCGCGCAGCAGCGTCTGGCAGATCACGAAGCCGGAGATGACGAAGAAGACGTCGACGCCGGTGAAGCCACCGGGGACGTGCAGCTCCGCATGAAACAGCACCACGAGCAGGACTGCGATCGCGCGCAGGCCCTGGACATCGGGGCGGCGGTCGCCGGTTGGCCGCATGCTCGAGCGAGCCTGCACGACTGCCGTTAGGCCATCACTTCGACGTTCTTGGCCTCGGGCCGGGCGTTGCGCTCCAGTTCGAGCACTTCCTGCAGCGCGCGGATCGAGACGGCGCACTGCTCCTCGGTGCACGCGCGCGTCGTCAGGCGCTGCAGCCAGAGGCCGGGCGCCAGCAGCGTCATCAGCGTGCGGTTCTCCTGATGCTTGCCTGCGTAGCGGATCAGCTCGTAGGCGATGCCGGCGATCACCGGCAGCAGCGCGATGCGCTCGACGACCAGCCAGTACCAGACCGGCTTGCCGAAGAAGGCGAAGACGAAGATCGCGAGCACCATCACCCACAGCAGGAACGCGGTGCCGCAGCGAGGGTGGATCAGGCTCTGCTTGTTGACGTTCTCGGGCGTCAGCTCGATGCCGCGCTCGTAGGCGTTGATCGCCTTGTGTTCGGCTGCGTGGTACTGGAAGACGCGCTTGAGATCAGGGATCAGCGAGATCAGTGCGAGATAGAGGACGAACACCGTGACGCGGATCAGGCCCTCGACGATCACGAACCAGCCGGCCTTGATGCCGATCCAGTCGGCGAGAAGCGCCGGGCCGACCTTGAAGAGCAGGATGGCGAAGCCGATCGCGAACACGAACGAGATGGCGATCGCGGTCTTCGACAGCTCCGCAGTGACCTCGCCCTCGTCGTTCTCCTCCTGTGCCGCGTACTGCGCCGACACGGAGAGCGCGCGGAAGCCGATCGCCAGTGACCCGCCGAGCGCGACGACGCCGCGCAGGATGGGGAGGCGCAGCAGCTTGTGGCGCGCCATGGCCGAGTCGACGTCGCGCGACACCAGCGCGATCTCGCCGTTGGGCTTGCGAACAGCAACAGCCCACACGGACTGGCCGCGCATCATGACGCCCTCGAGGACTGCCTGTCCTCCGATTGCGGCGCTCATGGTGAGACCCGGGTGCTGTTAGCGGCCCGTAGAGCCCTTGGGGCTCTGGGCAGCCGCGGTCTTCTCGAGCTTCTTCTGGAAGCGCTCGACGCGGCCTGCCGAGTCCATCAGCTTCTGCTTGCCCGTGTAGAACGGGTGGCACTTCGAGCAGACCTCGATACGGATCTCGGACTTGGTGGAGCGCGTGACGAACTCGGTGCCGCAGGAGCAGCGCACCTGGGTCATCACGTACTCGGGGTGGATTTCAGTCTTCATCGCCGCAAAAGCCTAGCAGAGCGTCGCGGGGTACCAGCTGGTACCCGTCGGAGCGCTCCTGCCGGTCGGTCTAGGTCAGCTGGTACTCGGGGCCGGAGCCGCCCTCGGGAGGCGTCAGGCGCCCGCCCTTGGCCGTGATCGCACCGCACTGCACGCAGTTCGATGGCGCCAGCAGCACCTGCACCTTGCCGTCGCCGCGCTCCTCGCCGATCTCGTAGACCTGGGCGGGGCACAGGCGCACCCACAGCTCCGCCAGGTCGCGCGGGACGACCTCCTCGATGCGGATGTGGTTCGGCTGGTCGTCGCGCGTGCGGTTGCCCGAGGCGAACACCGAGCTGAGCTTGTCGAAGGTGAGCTTGCCGTCCGGCACCGGGTAGCTGGCCGCGCGGTTGGTGCGCAGCAGCGGGGCGTCGGCGTCGGCGTGGGTGGGGATGTCCCGGGGCGGGAAGTTGCCCTTGGAGGCGATCATCGCGCTGGCGAGCGCGCCGCCCATGAACATGCCCTTCGCGAAGACCTGGCGCATGTTGCGCACCTCGCGCAGGTCCTTGCCGATGAAGCCGCTGCGGATCGCGGTGTCGTACGAGGCGAGCGCCTTGCGCGGGCCCTGGCCACGGTCGAACGAGGCGACGATCGCCTCGGCGGCGAGGCGGCCGGACTCGATCGCGTAGTGGACGCCCTTGAGGCGCGGCACGTTGACCAGGCCGGCGCCGTCGCCGCAGAGCACGACGCCCGGCGCATAGAGGCGTGTCGGCAGCGCCAGGTAGCCGCCCGACGGGATCGTCTTGGCGCCCCAGGCGACACGCTCGCCGCCCTCGAGGATCGCGCGGATCTTCGGGTGCGTCTTGAACTCCTGCAGCAGGTCGTGGGCCGACAGTTCGACATCGCGGTAGTCGAGGCCGAGCACGAAGCCGAGCGAGATCATGTCGTCGCCCATCGGGTAGAGCCACGACCCGCCGAACTCGCGGAACTTCGCCTGCGGGCGCAGCGGCCAGCCCATCGTGTGGACGATCCCCTGGAGCGGCTTGGCGACCTTCCAGACCTCCTTGACCCCCAGCTCCCACTGCTGCGGGTGCGGGCTGGCCAGGCCGAAGCGGTCGACGGCGGCCTCGGTGAGGAAGCCCTGCGTGCCCTCGGCGAGCACGGTGACGCGCGCCTCGATGTCGTTGCCGGGCTCGAAGTTGCCGAGCGCCTGGCCCTCACGGCCGCGGCCCTTGTCGCCGGTGCGGATGCCGCGCACGGCCTCGCCGTTGACGATCAGCCGGTCGGCCGTCGTCTCGGGCAGGATCATCGCGCCGGCCTCCTCGGCCTTCTCCGCCAGGAAGCGGCCGAGCTGCGACACCGAGACGATGACGTTGCCGTGGTTCTTCATCACCGGCGGCGGCGGAATCGGTAGAGCGAACTTTTTCGTCATGAAGTACACGGACTCGTCGTGCACCTCGCCGTAGTTCGGGAAGTCGTCGAGCGTCAGCTCGCTGCCCAGCAGGCGGCGGAGCGAGCGCGGGTTCATCACCGCGCCGGAGAGGAGGTGGGAGCCGGGCGCCTTGCCCTTGTCGACGATCGCGACGGGCACCTCGCCCAGCTGCTCAGCGATGTCGGGCCGCTGCTCGAGCAGCTGGCCGAGCCGGATCGCGCAGGCGAGGCCCGCAGGCCCTGCGCCGACGATCAGCACACCGACGTCGATGCGCTCGTCGGCCGGGTCGGTGAACCCGCCGATCGCAGCGGACGAGCGGTACGGCGCCGGATAGTCCGACGCGCGCAGCTCGTGCTTCGCTGCCTTGCCTCCCCGACGGGCCATCGGGCTAGCCGGCCTTCCGGGCCTTGACGAGCTCGGTCAGCTTGGGAACGATCGTGGTCAGGTCGCCGATCACGCCGAAGTCCGAGAACTCGAAGATCGGGGCGTTGCCGTCCTTGTTGATCGTGACGATCACCTGTGACGACTGCATGCCGACCTTGTGCTGGATCGCGCCGCTGATGCCGGCCGCGATGTACAGCTTCGGCGCGACGCTCTTGCCGGTCTGGCCGACCTGCGTGGCGTAGGGGTACCAGCCGGCATCGACGACGGCGCGCGTTGCTGCGACGGCACCGCCGAGCTCCTTGGCGAGCTCCTCCAGCAGGGCGAAGTTCTCGGCCTGGCCGAGACCGCGGCCGCCGGCGACGATGATGTCGGCGTCCTCGATCGACGGGCCCTCGGAGGCCTCGCGGAGCTGCTCGACGAGCGTGACGCGCGACGAGAACTCCTCGAGCGTCACGGCGAGCGGCACGGACTGCGCGGAGCCGCCCGTCTCCTTCGGCTCGAAGCTGCCGGAGCGGACGAGGCCGATTGCCGGCGCGCCCTTCCAGCCGACCGTGACGTACACGGAGTCGCCCAGCGACGGCTGCGTGCCGACGAGGCGGCCGCCGTCCACGGCGAGATCGACGAGGCCCCAGTTGAGACCGGCGTCGAGCCGCGCGGCGAGGCCGGCGGCGACATCGGATGCCAGCACGGAGCCGGCGAAGAGAATTGCGTCGAAGCCCTGATCGGCCTGCAGCTGCGCCAGCACGTCGACGCGCGGCTGCGGGAGCGGGGCGGCGAGCGCGGCGTCGTCGGCGACGTACA
>CANNRA010000087.1 GCA_947507735.1 Actinomycetota bacterium | reverse complement strand
TTCCTCGACACCGGAGACGAGCGCGTCCTCGCCTTCCTGCGCAGCACCCCGCTCGACGAGGCGCTCGTCGTCGCGAGCGCTGCCGGCGAGCCGGTCACCACGACGGTGACGATCCCCGCCGCCCCCGGCGCTGCGCCCACGACGTTCACCGCGCTCGACCTCTTGCAGCCCGGCGAGTCACGCTGCGCCTGGGCAAGCGGCGCCCACGAGCTCTCGCTCGCGCCGGGCGGCCTGCGCGCCCTGCGCCTCGAGCGCTGACCGCCGCCGCCTGACGGGCCGCTCGCACGTTGCGTCGATCCGTAGTTCGCCGAAAGCGCCTTCCGGGTGTCTTCGGATGATCCGCAAGGGCCAGCAAACAATGCTTTAGTCATGTCGTGGCCCGAGAGCTATGCAGTTGTCTGGCGCAAGGGTCAGGGGCCTGTCGTCCCCGGGCGACTGCAGCTTGGGAAGTGCGGCGTCCAGCTGCGCGGGGGCCTGCGCAGCTCTCCCCAGGAGTACGACCTGCGCTACGCGGACATCAGCGCCGTGCGCCTCTCCCGCTCGTCCGAGGAGCGGGTGCACGGCCGGCCGAGCCTCCTGCTCGAGCTCGTCTCGCTCGACTGCTTCTTCGTGGCGGCGGTGGGCAGCGTCGGGGTGGTCGCCGAGCTTGCCGACCTGATCGCGGTCGCGCGCACGCTAGCCTGAGCGCATGGTCGAGACACTTCATGTCCTGCATCTGCTGGGCGCAGCGCTCTGGGTGGGTGGCACCTTCGCGCTCGTCTTCACCGCCGTCCCGGTGATCCGCACCTTCGAGGGTCCCGAGCGCGCGCGGGCCCTGCGCGAGCTGGGCGAGCGCTGGCGGCCGATCGGCTGGGGCTCGCTGTTCGGCCTCGGTGTCACGGGCCTCGCCTATGCCGCGCAGGTGCACGCCTTCAGCCACGACCGCATCCATAGCGCCTGGGGCGTCATCTTCCTGGTCAAGCTGGTGCTGGTCGGCCTGCTCGTGGTCAGCGCCTACGTGCACGACTTCCTGCTCGGCCCGCAGCTCTCCCGCCAGATCCGCGCCGGGCAGCCGCAGACGCTGCGCCCGCGCCTGATCTGGGTCGGCTGGGCCAGCTTCGTGCTGATGCTGGCCATCCCCGCGCTCGGCGCAATCCTCTCGCATATCTGACCCCGCCGCCGCACCGTCCCCCCGCTGTGGCGATAATGGGCGCACGATGAACTACGCGATCTACGGCACTCCCACGTCCGCGACCCACGAGCGCTTCGGTGAGCTGCTCGCCCAGGCCCTGGAGGAGCGCGGCTTTGCCCGCGTCCCCGAGCCTGCCGCGGCCGACGTCGTCGTCAACCTGGTCGACGAGGACAACCCCAAGCCCTTCCGCCGCGCGTCCAAGGGCACCTTCTCGTTCGGCATCGTCGAGCGCGCAGAGGTGCCGGCCGACCGGCTCAAGGCCAACTACCCGATCCTGGTGCGCTCGCTGTCGAACATCGCGCTCTCGTACACGCCGGAGCAGGCCGTCTGGTTCACGACGATGGAGCGCGGCGACTACTCCGAGCTGGCCAACGGTGACGAGGCCGACCTCGCTCGCCGCGTCATCGGCCGCCTGATGCCGCTCGCGCAGGCGCGCCTCGTCATCGACAACGAGTTCCGCGAGGATCTCGAGCCCGAGCTGTGGGACGGCGACGAGATCACGCAGGAGATCATCGAGGCCGGTGCCCGCATGGGCGACCTCGACCTGCTGCCGGCCCCGTTCCCGATCGAGGAGCTGCTCAACGAGCGCGACCTGCGCCACGTGAAGCTGCTCTACGGGATCGGCGGGCTCTCCTACGGCAACCTCTCGCAGCGTCTCGACGAGACCCGCTTCTGGATGAGCGCCTCCGGCGTCGACAAGTCGAAGCTCGAGATCCCGAGCCGCGACATCCTGCTCGTCTCCGGCTACGTCGAGGAGGAGCGCAAGATGGTGATCAGCGTGCCGCCGCTCGCCGAGCCGCGTCGCGTCTCCGTCGACGCCATCGAGCACTGGATGATCTACCAGGCGCATCCCGATGTCGGCGCCATCCTCCACGTGCATGCGTGGATGGAGGGCATCCAGGCGACGCAGATCAACTACCCGTGCGGCAGCCACGAGCTCGCCGTGTCGGTCGCCGAGCTGATCGCCCGGGAGCCCGACCCGGCCAACGCCGCGATCGGCCTGCGCAACCACGGCATCACGGTCACCGGCCCGAACCTGCTCGAGATCCTCGATCGGATCGAGCCGCTCGTGCTGCGCCAGATCCCGATGATCTAGCGGGTTCGCCGGGTTCGCCGCGCTCTCGGCCTGCCGGGCGCCGCCGCTCTGTCAGCGGTCACCGACGTTCATGCTGCCTCTTGCATCGGGTAGCTGTACCGCTCGGCGTACTGCTTGCACTCGGCGTAGCTGCCACGCTTGACGATGTGGAACGAGCTGCGTACGCGAGCGCCTCTACAGACGATGGCAGTGCCGCGAGCGTCGACCTGCACCGTGTAGCCGGCCGCGGCCGGGGGAGTGCTGGGAGCCATGCTTCCTCCGCTGATCGCCAACCTTCTCCCGGTGATCGGCGGCGTCGGCAGGTTCTTCACGGGCCGGGTGCGGCCGGGGTCTAGCCCCGCAACAGCTCCAGCTTCGTGTCGGTCGTCCAGCCCTGCTCGTAGGCGTACGCGCGCAGCGGCACCGCGCCGGCCAGCGCAGCCAGCTCCTCGTTGTCGGAGTCGCCGAACTCGAGGAACGGCCTCCCCGACCACACCGGGCCGGTCTGCACGCCCGTCAGGCGCAGCGCGCACAGCTGGTTCACCTCCGGGATCTCCGGGCCGACGCTGGGGAAGTAGCGCTGCATGAAGATCGACCAGGGGCCGTCGAAGTCGCGGGGCCGCTCGGCGCGCTCCAGGTCGGCGGCAGCCTCGGCGCGCTCGACCTCGATGCCGACGCGCAGCAGCGTCTGCCCGTGCCGGTGCACGACGCCCGCGAGGCGCGTCCCGGGCCCGACCGGCGCCATCCCCGGGTTCGTCGCCATCAGCCGGGTGCGGTGCACCTCGGCGAGCTTCTTGCCCCAGCCCATGATCTGCCCGAACAGCATCGACCAGTCCTGCGTCACCCACAGCGAGCTGAAGTAGATCCCCGGCTGCCCCTGGTAGCGGCAGTACCAGCCGACCGCGCCCTCCTCGTACTGCGTCCGCTCCGGGTTGAGGAACGCCTGGTCGGGCTCGTGCGCGCTGACCTTCAGCATGTCGGCGACCCACGCGAAGCCGAGACCGCCCTCGACCGCCACGAGACCAGCCGGCAGGTGCGCCTGGGCCAGCTCCTCCCCGGCGCGGAAGACGACCTTGATGCAGTCGGTCGAGATGTGATGCGGCGTGGGCTCGACGGTCTGGGCGACGCCGCGCGGCGACAGCGGGTTGGTGAACCCGATAAGAGTCATGTGGCAGGTGTAGCGCGGAATTGCGGCCCGGGCCACGGCGACGGATTGCATACACCATTGCGCTCCGAGCGCCTCGGCGGGATAAGCTCGCCCGGCATTTCGCGCGCCCGTCGCGCAGCCCCCGTGGTTTACCCGAGAGGAGACACCAGCAATGATCACTGACACGCTCGCCACCATCGTCGGTGCAGCCAACGTCGTCACCGACGACGCGGGGCGCGCCTTCTACTCCAACGACCTCAGCTACACCGACGTCGAAACCGCTGTCATCGTCGTCGCTCCGGGCTCGCCCGAGGAGGTCGCGGAGGTCGTCCGCGTCGCCAACGAGGCCGGCTGCCCGGTCGTCGCGCGCGGTGGCGGCATGTCGTACACGCGCACCTTCGTGCCGACCAGGCCGAACACCGTGCTGCTGGACATGCGCCGCCTGGACAAGGTCGTCGAGGTCAACACCGACGACATGTACGTGATCGCCGAGGCCGGAGTCACCTGGGAGCAGCTCTATCTCGCCTGCGCCGAGCACGGCGTGCGCACCCCGTTCTGGGGCACCCTCAGCGGCCGCTACGCCACGGTCGGCGGCGCGCTCTCCAACAACGCCCTCTTCTTCGGCTCCACCAAGTACGGCTCCGCCGCCGAGAGCGTGCTCGGCCTCGAGGTCGTGCTCGCGGGCGGCAAGACGATCCGCACCGGCAGCTGGGCGCACCGCAGCGGCACCCCGTTCACGCGCTACTACGGCCCCGACCTGACCGGCCCGTTCATCGCCGACACGGGCTCGCTCGGCATCAAGACGCGCGTCTCGCTGAAGCTCGTGCAGCTCCCCAACGCGTCGGTCGGCTTCGCCTTCAGCGTGCCCACCTTCGACGCCTCGAACGAGCTGACCCTGGAGATCGCCAAGCTCGGCATCGCCACCGAGGTCTACGGCTTCGACCCGCTGTACAACGGCGTGTTCGCCGACCTCGGCTTCTCGTTCCTCAAGGGCGTCGACTGGACGGTGTTCGGCATCGTCGACGGCGCCAATGACGCGATCGCCGATGCCGGCGCCGCCCTCGTTCGCGACCTGGCCGCCCGGCTGGGCGCCGAGGAGATCGATCCGAGCGTGCCGATGGCCGTGCGTGCCGACCCGTTCGGCGCCGTGCGCAGCGTGCTGATGGGGCCGAAGGGCGAGGTCTGGATGCCGATCCACGGCATCTTCCCGAAGAGCAAGGCGAAGGCTGCTGCCGACGCCGCCGTCGCCTACTTCGACAGCAAGGCCGACCTGATTGCCAAGCACGACATCAAGCTGTCGCTGCTGACGCTGGCCTCCGGCACCGACTTCATCTTCGAGCCGAGCTTCTACTGGTTCGACGAGCTGGGCGCGTTCCGCCTCGAGAAGATCGAGAAGGAGTGGGCCGACCAGTGGAAGACGATCCCGCACGTCGCCGAGACGCGCGAGGTCGCGCTGGGCATGCGCAAGGAGCTCGCCGCGATCTTCGACGAGCTCGGCGCCGTCCACCTGCAGATCGGCAAGTGGTACGAGTTCCAGTCGCAGGTCGAGCCCGCCTACGCCGAGACGCTGCTCGCGCTGAAGCGCGCGCTCGACCCCGACGGGCTGATCAACCCCGGCTCGCTGGGCCTCGTGTGATCACCGACGCCCTGCGCGCCGCGATCGGCGCCGCCAACGTGATCGAGGATGCGGCCGAGCGCGAGTACTACTCGTGGGATCTCAGCCAGGAGCCGCTCCAGGTGGCCGAGATCGTCGTGCGTCCCGGCAGCGCCGAGGAGCTGGCGGCCGTGGTGCGGATCGCGCACGAGCAGGGCATCCCGGTGGTGCCGCGCGGCGGCGGCATCTCGTACACGCAGGGCTTCGAGCCCTCCGTCGCCGAGACCGTCCTGATCGACACGACGCGGCTGAAGACCATCGAGATCAACGCCGAGGACAGCGTCGTCATCGCCGACGCGGGCGTCACGTGGGAGGAGCTGTACCTCGCCACCTCCGCCGAGGGCGTGCGCACGCCGTACTTCGGGCCGCTCTCCGGGCGCTTCGCCACGGTCGGCGGCACGCTGTCGCAGAACTCGCTGTTCTACGGCTCCGGCCTCTACGGCACCTCGGCCGACATCACGACGGGCCTCGAGGTGGCCGGGGTGGACGGCAAGGTGCTGCGCACCGGCTCCTGGGCGCACCGCAACGGCAGCCCGTTCTCGCGCTACTACGGCCCCGACCTGACCAGCCTCTTCCTCGGCGACACCGGCGCGCTGGGCGTCAAGACGCGCGCCGCGCTGAAGCTGATCCCGCTGCCCATGGCGAACCAGGCGGTCTCGTTCGCCTACGACACCTTCGAGCAGGCCTACGCAGCGCTGCACGAGGCGGCGAAGCTCGAGATCGCCGCCGAGCTGTTCATCTTCGACCCGGCCAACCACGCGATCTACCGCAAGCTCGGCTTCTCGTTCCTCGAGGGCGTCGAGTGGTCGCTGCACTTCACGGTGGAGGGGATCGACGACGCGATCGTCGACGCCTCGGTCGACATCCTGCGCGGCATCGGCACGCGCCCGGGTGGTGGCGGCCGCGAGATCGATCCGAGCCTGCCACTCGCCATGCGCGCCGACCCGTTCGGCGGCGGCCTGCGCGGCTTCGTCGGCAGCGAGGGCCACGTGCGCCTGCCCGTGCACGGCGTCTTCCCGTTCTCGAAGGTGCCGGCAGCGCAGCGCGGCGTCGTCGATCTGATCGCGCGTAACCAGGACGTGATCGACCGGCTCGACCTGCGCATCACGTTCCTGACGGCGATCACGCGCGGCTACTGCGTGTTCGAGCCCGTCGTCTGGTGGCCCGACTCGATCGGCCCGTACCGCGCCCGTCACGCCCCGGAGGATGCCGTCGCGAGGTTCGGCTCGGTCCCGCCGAACCTCGAGGCCCGTGCTGCGGGCACCGGCCTCCGCCGCGAGATCGCCCTGCTGATGTCGTCGCTTGGGGGCACGCACTTGCAGGTCGGCAAGTGGTACCCGTACCGCGACTCGCTCGAGCCTGCCACCTACGAGACGGTCGCCGCGGTCAAGCACGCGTTCGACCCGCGCCGCCTCGTCAACCCCGGCTCGCTCGGCCTCTAGGAGAGACGCATGTTGCTCGAGCAGATCGCCCCGGACACCGCTCTTGGCCGCGCCGACTCGCGCTGGCTGCCCGTCCCGCCCGGCTCCGTCTTCGCCGAGCTGCAGAAGATCATGCCGGACGAGATCCCAATGGTGAAGCTCGGCCTCCGGGTGGCGAAGCCGCTGATGCCGTTCGTCGGCGACAAGCCGCTGTACGCGCAGATGCTCGACGCCGGCTTCGCCGTGATGGGCGTGATGCCGCTGCGCGAGGTGCTGCTTGGGCGGGTCGGCAAGCTCACCGGCGTGTTCGCGCCGGAGCCACGGGTGCGGGACAAGCGTGCGCTCAACGAGTACGCGGTACCCGGCCACGTCAAGACGGTGCTCGCCTTCCAGCTCGCGCAGGAGGAGCGCGACGGCGTGAAGGGCACGCTCGTCACCTTTGCTGTGCGCATCTGGGGCGTGGACGCGAAGGCGCAGCGGCTGATCAAGCTGGCCTGGCCGGTCGGCAACGCCTTCGGCGGCAAGTTCGCGAGCGCGTGGCTCGTGGCGCTCGACCGCCGGCTCTCGCCGACGAGCTAGTCGCCGCCGCGGCGGGGCCGCAGCACGGCGAACTGGTCGGTGATCGCCAGGCTGCGGACGCGGAAGCAGAAGAGGGCGGCCGGGCGGCCACCGCTCGGGCCGGGCGGGCGCACCGCGCCGGTCTGCTCGAGCACGCCGCGGCGCAGCAGCACGCGCTGCAGGTTGGTGGGCGAGATCGCGTGGCCGAGCGCCGCGACGTAGATCGCGCGCAGCTCGGAGATGCTGAACGCGGGTGGGGCCAGCGCGAAGCCGAGGTTGGTGTACGAGAGCTTGGCGCGCAGGCGGTCGCGGCCACGCTCGATCGTCGTGCCGGAGTCGAAGGCGAGCTGCGGCAGGCCGTCCAGCGGGTGCCAGGACGTGTCGGGCGGGATCGCCGGGTCGAGGTGGGAGGGGACGAGGCCGAGGAAGGCGGTCGTCACCTGCCAGTCGACGGGGGCGGCGCCGTCGACGCGCGTCTCGAGCTGCTCGAGGTGCGCGAGCTCCTGCACGTCGACCTTGGCGGCGAGATGGCGGCGGATCGAATCGTCGAGGCTCTCGCCGCGCGCGAGCGTGCCGCCGGGCAGGGCCCAGCGCCCGCTTTGCGGCTCCTTGGCGCGCTGCCAGAGCAGCACCTGGAGGCTGCCGTCGCGCACCTGCAGCACGACGGCGACGGTGGTCTGGGCGGGTGTGGTGGCGGCGGGGGTCATCGGTGGGTCGTTTTCGACTGACGGGCGGAAACTCTGCTAAACTCCTGACACGGTTTTCGACTCTCAGGCGTAAACCTAGCAGGAGATGCCCTACCTATGCCAGCCAACGCACCCGAGCGCACAGACCTCCTCGTCGTAGGCTGCGGCATCGCCGGCATGACCGCCGCGCTCGTCGCCGCAGTCGACGCCGACGTCGTGCTGGTCACCAAGGGGCCGCTGCTCGACTCCGCCAGCGCCTGGGCGCAGGGCGGCATCGCCGCCGCCGTCGGCGCGGACGACACGCCTGCCCTGCACGCCGAGGACACCTACAGCGCCGGTCGCGGCCTCTGCAGGCCCAGCGCCGTCGAGGCACTGGTCACCGAGGCGCCCGCCCGCATCGCCGACCTGCTCGCGCTCGGCGTCGAGTTCGACGAGGGGCTCGGCCTGGAAGGCGGCCACTCGCGGCGCCGCATCCTGCACGCCGACGGGGCTGCCACCGGCGCCGCCGTCTCGCGCGTGCTCGCCGAGCGCGTCACCGAGCACCCGCGCATCTCGGTGCGCGAGGGCGTCGGCGCACTCGACCTCTGGACCGATGAGAGCGGCCGCTGCATCGGCGCGCTCACGACCGACGGGCCGCTTGCGGCCCGCGCCACGCTGCTCGCCACCGGTGGCATGGCCGCCCTCTGGCAGCGCACCACCAACCCGGCCGGCTCGGCCGGGGAGGGTGTCGCGATGGCCTGGCGCGCAGGCGCGGCCGTCGCCGACCTCGAGTTCGTGCAGTTCCACCCGACCGCGCTCGCGGGCTCGAGCCTGCTGCTGAGCGAGGCCCTGCGCGGCGAGGGCGCCACGCTGCTCGACGACGACGGTCGGCGCTTCACCGACGAGCTCGCGCCGCGCGACGTTGTCGCCCGCGCCATCGACGCGCGCGGCACCGCGCTGCTCGACCTGCGCTCGATCGACCGCGAGCGCTTCCACGTGCTCGTCGACGCCATCCGCGAGCACGGCTTCGACCCCGGCGTCGAGCCCGTGCCCGTCGCCCCGGCCGCCCACTACACGATGGGTGGCGTCGTCACCGATCTCGACGGGCGTACCGACGTGCCGGGGCTCTACGCCGCCGGCGAGTGCGCCTGCACCGGCGTCCACGGCGCGAACCGGCTCGCCTCGAACTCGCTGCTGGAGTGCCTCGTCTTCGGGCGCCGCGCCGCTCTCGCTGCCACCGCCGAGCCCGTGCTCGCAGCCGAGCTGCCGCCCAGCCCCGTC
>CANNRA010000086.1 GCA_947507735.1 Actinomycetota bacterium | reverse complement strand
GATCGAGGCCGGGCTCGCAGCGGGCGCGGCGCGGATCATGGTCGGCACGGCCGCCCTGGCGAGCGGCTTCCTCGAGCAGGCCGTGGCGCGCTTCGGCTCCCGCCTCGCCATCACGATCGACGTGCGCGACGGCAAGGTCGCCACGAAGGGCTGGACGGAGGGCTCCGACTCCACCGCCGCCGAGCTCGCCGCCCGCTGCGCCGCCGTCGGCATCGAGCGCATCCTCGTCACCAACACTCACCGCGACGGCACCATGACCGGCCCCGACCTGGCCCTGCTCGCCGAGGTGATCGAGGCGTCCGGCCTGCCGGTGATCGCTGCAGGCGGCATCGCCTCGCTCGACGACATCCGCGCGGTGCGCGACCTCGGCTGCGACGGCGCCATCGCCGGCAGCGCGCTCTGGCTCGGCAAGTTCACGATCGCCGAGACGCTGGCGCTCTGAGGCGCCGGCAGCGCCGGCGTCAGACCTCCGGCTCCTCCGGCAGCACGTACGGCGCAATCCCCGCGCGCTCCTCGTCGGTCAGCGGCCGCGACTTGCCCGTCTCCAGGTTGCGGAAGACGATCACGCACTCGGTGCGCGCCGCCACCGAGCCGTCGTCGAGGAAGATCTCCTCGCGCGTGCGGACGCTGGAGTTGCCGATGCGCAGCACGCCGCTCGTCACGCGCACCTCGCGGTAGCTGGCCGGGATCTCGCGCAGGTAGTCCACCTCGACGCGGGCGGCCACGCAGCTGCCCCAGGCGCCCTGGCCGAGCGCTGCGTCGATCAGCTCCATGCGCGCGTACGCCGTGTAGGTGAAGTAGACGGCGTTGTTGATGTGGCCGAGCGGGTCGCCGTCGTTCCAGCGCACCTGGATGCGGCTCTCGATGGGCTGGCCGGGCACGGTCACAGCAGCTTCTCCAGCTCCACGCGTTCCTCCGGGGTGAAGGGCCGCGACTTCAGCGCGACCCGGTCGGTCATCACGGTGACGGTCTCGGCGCGGGCGACGACGGTGCCGTCGGGGCGCACGACCTCGTCGGCGGTGCGGATCGACGAGGTGCCGATGCGCAGCAGGCGCGAGCGGGCGGTCACCCACTCGTCGCTGAGGCGCGCCTCGGCCAGGTAGTCGATCTCCAGGCGGGCGATCACGAGCTCCTGCATCGCCCCGCTCCCGAGCGCGCGCACGCCGAGCCGGTCGCGCGCCTCGCCCAGGTAGCTGAGATAGACGGCGTGGTTAACGTGCCCGAGCAGGTCGATGTCGTTCCAGCGCAGCGTGATGCGCTGCTCGATCCAGGTCGGCTCGGCCACGGAGCGGGACGCTACTCGGCGACGGGGCGCGCCGGCACGAGACCCGGCCGCACGAGCCGCGCGGGACGCTGGAGGTTCGCGTCGTTGACGCTGGGATTGACGGGGTCGGCGAGCGGCGGGGCGCCAAAGGAGCGGCGCACCTGCGCGGCCGGGGCATCGCCGTAGGTGGTGGTGCGCTGGCGCGGAGTGCGGCCGTTGGCGCGGATCAGCTCCTCCATCTGCTCGGGCGCCAGCTCCTGCCCGAACTCCGAGCCGGCCGCGCGCGAGATCGACTCGTTCATCAGCGTGCCGCCGAGATCGTTGACGCCGGCCCGCAGCGCCGCCGCGACGCCGTTCGGCCCGAGCTTCACCCAGGAGGCCTGGATGTTGGTGATGTGCGGATGGAGCGCCAGGCGGCCGACCGCGTGCACGAGCAGCGACTCGCCGAAGGTCGGGCCCTTGCGCGCGTTGCCCTTGAGATAGAGCGGCGCCTCCATGTGGATGAACGGGAGGGGAACGAACTCGGTGAAGCCGCCGGACTGCTTCTGCTGGTCGCGCAGACGGATCAGGTGGCGCGCCCAGTGCACGGCGCGCTCGACGTGGCCGAACATGATCGTCGTCGTGGACTTGAGGCCGACGCTGTGCGCCGTGTCGTGCACCTCGAACCACTGGTCGACGTTCACCTTGTCGGGGCAGAGGATCGCGCGCACCTCGTCGTCGAGGATCTCGGCGGCGGTGCCGGGCAGCGACCCGAGGCCCTCGCGCTTGAGCGTCGCCAGGTACTGCTCGAGCGGCAGGCCCAGCGTCGCGGCCCCCTGCCACACCTCGAGCGCGCTGAAGGCGTGCACGTGGATGTCGGGCACCGCGGCCTTGACCGCCTTGAGGATGCCGATGTAGGTCTCGCCGGTGAACGCCGGGTGGATGCCGCCCTGCAGGCAGACCTCGGTGCCGCCGCGATCCCACGCCTCCTGGACGCGGCGGACGATCTCCTCGGTCGGCACGAGGTAGGCGGGGCCGCGCAGGTTCTCGGCCAGCTTGCCCTTGCTGAAGGCGCAGAAGCCGCACTTGAAGTAGCAGACGTTCGTGTAGTTGATGTTCCGCGTCACGACGTAGCTGACGGTGTCGCCGTTGACCTCCTGGCGCAGCGCGTCGGCGGCGGCGAAGACGGCGCGGCGGTCGTCGCCGCGGGCGGTGAAGAGCGCCAGCAGGTCGGCCTCGTCCAGCTCGACGCCCTCGCTGGACTTCGCGAGCGCGGCCCGCACGCCCGGGTCGCGGGCGATGGCGGCGCCGTCGGTGACGGTGCGCGGCTGCAGCGCGTCGGCGTCGCCGGGCGACCACGAGCCCTCGCGGGCGAGCCCGAGCACGTCGGCGGAGCGGCGCACGGCGGTCGCCACGGCGGGATCGACCCAGAGCGCGAGCTCGGCCACGTAGGCGGGATAGAGCGGCAGGCGCGGTGCCAGCTCGAGACCCCGCTCACGCGTCGCGTGCTCCAGCTTGAGCAGGTCGGGCCAGGGCGCCTCGGGATTGACGTGATCGATCGTGACGGGGCTGACGCCGCCCCAGTCGTCGATGCCGGCGTCGAGCAGGCGCGGGAAGCCGTCGTAGGAGAGGTTCGGCGGGCACTGGATGTGCGCGTGCGGGCCGAGGATGACGCGCGCCGCGGCAGCCGTCCAGAGCAGGTCGTCGAGCGACGGCTCGGGGGCGTCGACCATCTTCGTGCCCGGCTTGGCGCGGAAGTTCTGGACGATCACCTCCTGGATGTGACCGTGACGGTCGCCGACCTCCTTGATCGCCAGCAGCGTCTCGATGCGCTCCTGGCGCGTCTCGCCGATGCCGATCAGGATCCCCGTGGTGAAGGGCACGGCGGCCTCGCCGGCGGCCTCCAGCGTCGCCAGCCGCACCGCCGGCTGCTTGTCGGGCGAGCCGAAGTGCGGCCCACCCCGCTCCGACAGCCGCGCCGAGGAGGTCTCGAGCATGATCCCCATCGACACCGAGACCTCGCGCAGCGCGAGCAGCTCGTCGCGCGTCATGACGCCGGGATTCAGGTGCGGCAGCAGGCCCGTCTCGTCGAGCACGGCCTGCGCGGCGCGGGCCAGGTACTCGAGCGTCGTCGAGCAGCCGAGCGCAGCCAGCTCCTCGCGCGCCGCCTTGTAGCGCAGCTCCGGCTTGTCACCCAGGGTGAAGAGCGCCTCGCGGCAGCCCGCAGCAGCACCGGCGCTCGCGACGGCCAGCACCTCGTCGATCGTCATGAAGGCGCGCTCGCCCCGGCGGGGCGGCTGCGCGAACGTGCAGTAGTGGCAGACGTCGCGGCAGAGCTTCGTCAGCGGGATGAAGACCTTCGGCGAGTACGTGATGAGCGAGCCGTGCCCGAGCGCTCGCAGGCGGCGAGCCTCCGCGAGAAGGTCTTCGAGCGGCGCGTCGAGGATCGCGAGATCCGGGACGTGAACGGCGTGGCTGGCCACGGGGCAATGCTACGTGTCGGAGCCGCGCAACCTGCATGCGTGCGGGGCCATGCCTTACGAAAGCCTTACCTCATCCCCGCAGGACGCCAACGCCCGCAGGCGAATCTGCTGGAAAAGGAGGCACCACGTGCACAAGCCCCGCGCGCTCACGCTCGGACTCGCTCTCGCGCTCACCGCCCTGACGGTGCTCGCAGTCGTCCTCACCACCGCCGCTACCGTCCAGGCGCGCTCGGCCGCCGTCGCACCGTCGAGCACGGTGGCGCCCGCTGTCGCTGGCTCCACCCAGGTCGGCTCGACGCTCACCGCCACCACCGGCACCTGGACCGGCGACACGCCGATCACCTACGCCACCACCTGGCTGCGCTGCAATGCCTCCGGCAACGCCTGCACCGGCATCGCGGGCGCGACGACCGCGACTTACCTGATTGCCACCGCCGACCTGGCTGCGACCCTGCGCGTCAGCGTCGTCGCCGTGAACGCCGCCGGTGCCGCGGGTGCCGTGACGGCACCGACCGCCGCCGTCACGAGCTCGCCGAGCGCGCCCGCCAACGCCGTCGCACCGACGCTGAGCGGCTCCGCGCGCCAGGGCCAGACCCTGAGCGTCGCCAACGGCACCTGGTCGAGCAGCAGCTCGATCACCTACACGTACCAGTGGAAGCGCTGCGACGCCGCCGGCCAGAGCTGCAGCGACGCCTCGGCCGTGATCCCCCAGAGCTCGATCACGCTGGCCGCCGCCGACGTCGGCAAGACGATCCGCGCCGTCGTGATCGCCACGACCACGAGCGGCGCCGCCTCGGCAACGAGCGCGCCGAGCACGACCGTCGTCTCGACCAACGCCCCCGTCTCGACCGGGCTGCCCACCGTGTCCGGTATCGCCCGCGAAGGCGACGTCCTCACCGCCGCCACCGGCACCTGGGGCGGCGCCGGCCTGACATACACCTACACCTGGCGCCGCTGCGACACGGCCGGCCAGAACTGCGCCGACGCGTCGGCGGCGATCGCGCAGAACACGATCACGCTGGCCGCCGCCGATGTCGGCAAGACGATCCGCGTGCTCGTCACCGCAACGAGCAGCGGCGGCACCGCCACCGCCACCAGCGACTCGACCGACGCGGTCGTCAAGAAGGACGCCCCCGTCGTCACCGCCGCGCCCTCGATCTCGGGCCAGGCGCGCGAGGGGCAGGCGCTCACCGTCGCCCCGGGCACCTGGAGCGGCACCGGCACGACCTCCTTCACCTTCCAGTGGAAGCGCTGCGACAGCGCCGGCCTGAACTGCACCGATGCCTCCTCGGTGATCCCGCAGAGCAGCATCACGCTGACCGCCTCCGACGTCGGAACGACCCTGCGCACGCTGGTGATCGCCACGAATGCGGCCGGCTCGGCCTCGACCCTGGCACCCGCCACGGCCATCGTCGTTGCCAAGGACGCCCCGGCTCCTGCCGGCCCCACCGGCGTGGACGCCCTGCCCACGGGCACCGGCACGCTCGCGATCGCCCAGATCGTGTCGCCCAACCGGCTGGTGCTGGCCACCGTGACGCCCACCCCGGGCCGCATCAGCTCGCGCGGCGGCTTCGCGCTGATCGTCAAGGTGACCGACCTGAAGGGCCGCCCGGTCTCGGGTGCCGTCGTCGCGGCATTGCCCCTGCCGACCGCCTGGGCGAAGGGCGGGAGCGCCACCACCGGCGCCGACGGCCGCGTCGGCATCACGATCCGGCCCACCGCGAAGCTCCCGCTGACGCCGGGCACGCTGTCGGTCTTCCTGCAGGCGACACGCACCGGCGATGACAAGCTGTTGAAGGTGACGGGCTCGCGCATCGCGCAGATCCGCATCGGCTAGCGTTGCTGCCGTGAACGTGCAGGCCCTGAAATGCTGGAGGAAGCTCCAGGCGGCAGGGCTGGACATCGAGGTTCTCGAGATCGCAGACGGGGACGGCGAGGCACCCACCAGTGCCGCCGCCGTCGCCGCCGCGGTCGGCTGCGCTCTGGGCCAGGTCGTGGCAGCCCAGCTGCACGTGGTGAAGGCGAAGCCGCTGCTCGTGCTGTGCCCCGGCGACCGCCACGTCGAGCTGGCAAAGCTGGGTGCCGGCTCGGCCCGAGGCCGGCTCGACCAGGTGATCGGCGCCACCGGCTTCGCCGAGGGCAGCGTCCCACCGCTCTGCCACGCCCGCCCGCTCCCCACCATCGCCGACGACAGCCTGCGCCGCTTCACCACCGTCTGGTGCGCCGCCGGCACGCCGAACGCCGTCTTCGAGGTCGGCGTCGCTGCACTGCTCGCCGCGATCCCCGGCGTCGCCCTGCGCGACGTCTGCTCGGCCTGATCCCAGCGCAGCGCGGTCAGCAATCGGTTCGGTCATCCCCTTCTTGAGGCTGAACCGCGCAGTCCCCTCGTCCGAGGGATGACCCTGATCGGCCGGCGCGACGACAACTTGAGTACGAAAAGAGCAAACCCGCTGCGAGGCGGGGACGCAAAGCCAGAGGTCTCCAGGATGGAGACGGCTCAGCTACCGAATCCGATCCGAACGGCTGCTCCGCCAGCGCCGCCGGCCGCGGGTTCTCCATCACGGACGAAGGAGGACTTGTGCTTCGAGCGCTACGCGCAGCTTTCGCCTGCGCACTCATCACCCTGGCAGTCACGGGCACCGCCCGGGCCGCCGGCGGGAACTACGCCTTCGACGGCGGCACGCCTGCCGAGCAGCAGGAGGTGCACAGGGCGCTCGACGCGAGCTCCTTCCCGTGGAGCGTCGTGCCCGGCAAGGTGACGATCCATATCGCCGCCGGGCTTCCCGTCCAGTCGACGCCCGGCCAGATCTGGCTCGACGCGAATCTCGTCGACAGCGGCACGTTCTCGTGGGGCCTCGTCCAGCACGAGTACGCCCATCAGGTCGACTTCCTGATGCTGAGCGACTCCTCGCGCCAGGCCTTGACCCCGGTGCTCGGCGGCAAGACCTGGTGCTGGGGAAGCGCCACCAGCCTCACCCACGCCGACTACGCCTGCGAGCGCTTCGCCTCGACCCTGGCCTGGTCGTTCTGGCCGTCGCCCGACAACGTCCTCGCGCCCGAGACGACGTCGGACGAGTCGGCGGCGCTCCTGCCCGCCCAGTTCCGGGCGCTGCTCGGCGCCGTGCTCAAGGCGCAGAACGCGAACGACCAGCTCGTGAGCATCCAGCAGTTCGTCGGCCGTGCGCCGGCTGTGTCCGCGGCGAAGCTGGCCGCGACCGCGGCAGCAGCAGTGCAGGTGCGCCGCGTGGCTGTCGCTACCCGGAAGCCGGCGACGGTACCGCAGCGGCAGCGGTAACCAGCCGCTCGCGGAAGAGCCAGCGGCCAGCGACCTTCACGGCGGTCGCTTCCGACCGGGAGGCCGAGAAGAGCACGGGGCCCTCCGGCAGCGCCTTGACGAGCACGTTGTCGAGGCCGAGCGTGGCGGTGCCAGCGACGCTGTCGCCCTCGATGACGATGTTGTTGGGCCAGTGCCGCGTCCCGTCGAGAGCGGGCGTGGCGGCGATCTTCGCGCAGAGCGCGCGCAGACCCTCCTGCTCCTCGAACCGGCCGAGCATGCCGTCCCAGACGCCGTCCGCGGTGAAGAGGGCGGCGTAGCCCTCGGCGTCGCGCTCGTCGGCGGCGACGTTGTAGGCGTAGACGAGCGTCTCGAGCGCAACGCGATCGTCGAGGGTGAGGCGACCCGCCGTGCTCACGACGGCTTCACCGGGCGCCAGCGGCGGCTCGCGAACAGCCAGCGGCCGTCCACCCTGCGCACGATGTCGTCGTAGCCGGCGGCGGTCAGCGCCGCGACCCCGGCGCCTGCGCGCGGCTGCAGCATCAGGTTGTCGCAGAGCAGGCGTGCTTCACCGGGCGTGGTCTCTTCCACCAGGACGTTTGCGAAGAAGTGGAACGACGGACGGAAGGCCGCAAACGCCGGGTTCGCCGGCAGGCCGCGGGCGAACGCGAGCAGCTCGGCCTGGCCCGAGACGACGACGCCGCCGTTCCAGCTGCCGTCCTCGGTGAAGGTGGCCGCCCAGCCCTCGGGGTCGCCGCTGTCGATCGCGTGGTCGTAGCGCGCCACCAGCTCGCGGATCTCCAGCTTGTCGTGCCAGGAGAGGGTCACGCGCGCGTCCCGCCCTGGAGCTCGACGACGCGCTCGGCGAAGAGCCAGCGCCCGTCTTCCCGGCGCAGCGTGTCGTGGTAGACGGCCATCAGCAGCGGCACCGCGCCGTCAGCCGTCTGGCGGTAGAGGACGTGGTCGGCGCGCATCGTCGCCGCATCGCCGTCGAGGTCGATCAGGAAGTTGGTCGTCCAGTGGCGCATCGGCCGGAACTCCGCCCACTCGGGCGCTGTCGTCAGCGCCTCGGCGAAGTCACGCAGGGCAGCCGTCCCCTCCAGCCGTCCGGCGACGCCGTCGAACGCGCCGTCCTCGCTGAAGCAGCCGACCCAGCCCTCGGTGTCGCCACGGTCGATCGCGTGGTTGTAGCGCGCGACGAGCTCCTGGATCTCCAGCCGGTCGAGCGTCGCCCGCGACGGGACGTCGGCGAACGGCGCAGGAGCGGCAGCGGCGGCGGGCGAGGTCACCGTGCGCACGCTACAACAGTGCGGCGGCGTCCGTCACGGGCGCCTGGCAGGCGAACTGCTCGCAGCGGTAGACGGCGGGCTGCCCGTCGACCAGGCCCTTGCCGGCCAGCAGCGGCACCCGCTGCGCCGGCGCGTCGTCGAGCCCGCCAGAGACGGCGACCACCGCCACCGGATCGAAGCCGGCAAGCGCCGCCCGGGCCACCGGCGATCCCACCGGCCCGACGATCGCGATCTCCCGCGGGGCTGCGAGATGGATGTCGAGCGCGCAGAGCGCCCAGCCGAAGGCCGAGGGCACCCGCTCCAGGGCGGGCCGCACGAGCCGGAACACGCCCACGGCCAGCTGCTCCAGCGCCTCGTCGCCCGAGATGCGGGCAAGCCGGATCAGCACGTGCGCGAGCATCGAGTTGCCCGACGGCGTCGGATGGTCGTCGAGGTCCTTGGTGCGGGCGACCAGCGGCTCGCCGTCGGCGGGCGTGAGGAAGAAGCCGCCGTGCTCGGGGTCGGCGAACAGCTCGACGGCGAGCGTGGCGAGGCGGCCGGCCTCGGCCAGCCAGCGCAGGTCGCCGGTGGCGACGTGCAGCTCGAGCAGGCCGTGCGCGACGTCGGCGTAGTCCTCGAGGTAGCCGGTGCCGGTGGCGCGGCCCGCGTTGAAGGAGCGGTGCAGGCGCCCGTCGGCAGCCGAGAGCGGCCCCAGCAGGAACGCGCCGAGGCGGACGGCGGCCTCCAGGTAGTCGGCGCGGTCGAGGCGGCGGGCTGCCTCCGCGAGCGCGGCCAGCGCCAGCCCGTTCCAGGCGGCGATCGCCTTGTCGTCG
>CANNRA010000085.1 GCA_947507735.1 Actinomycetota bacterium | reverse complement strand
GCGACGAGCTGGCACCCGGCCGCCGTCGCGATGCCGTGCACCTTCGCGATCACCGGCTGCGGCAGCGTGTGCAGCCGCTGCATCACCACCGAGCAGAGGTCGAAGAGCCGCTCGTAGAACGCCTCGTCGCGGCCGGTCATCTCGCCCAGGTCGTGCCCCGCGCTGAACGCCGGGCCCGCCCCCGCCAGCACGACGACGCGCGCGTCCGACGCTGCGATCTCCTCGAGCGCGACCTGCAGCTCCTCGAGCAGCTCCAGCGACAGGGCGTTGCGCTTCTCCGGCCGGTTCAGGGTGAGCCGGGCGAGGCCGCCGTCCCGGACGAGCTCGATCGTGCGAAAGGTGGTTGCCATGGACGGAGCCTAACGCCCCGAAACGGCTGGGGCCGCTCGCGCCTCCGCTCAACACTCGCCCTGCCCCGTCGATCAAACCGTGCGATGTCTCGCCACGAGTTCGACCTGATCGTCATCGGCTCCGGCCCGGCCGGCCAGAAGGCCGCCATCCAGGCTGCGAAGCTCGGCCGCCGCGCCGCCATCATCGAGCGCAAGCGCGTCGTCGGGGGTGTCTGCGTCAACACGGGCACCATCCCGTCGAAGACGCTCCGCGAGGCGGTCATCCACCTGACCGGGCTCGCACACCGCTCGCACTACGGGCAGAGCTACCGGGTGAAGGATCAGATCACCGTCGACGACCTCTTCTGGCGCACGCAGATCGTGATCCAGAAGGAGATCGAAGTCATCAACGACCAGCTGACGCGCAACCACGTGACGGTGCTGTGCGGCGATGCGACGTTCGTCGACCCGCACACGGTGGAGGTCGACGGCCGCAAGACGACCGCCGAGAAGTTCGTGATCGCCACCGGCACGCGCCCCGTGCGCCCGGCCTCGGTCGAGTTCGACGACCGGCGGATCATCGACAGCGACGGCATCCTGCAGCTGGAACAGCTGCCCGAGTCGATGGTCGTCGTCGGCGCGGGCGTCATCGGCATCGAGTACGCAGCGATGTTCGCAGCGCTCGGCACCAGGGTGACCGTGGTCGAGCGTGGCGACCGGCTGCTGCCCTTCTGCGACAGCCAGATCGTCGAGGCGTTGCAGTACGCGCTGCGCGAGACCGGCGTCGCCTTCCGCTTCCGCGAGACCGTCACCGCCGTCGAGGCGTACGAGGCGGGCTCGGTGACGGTGCTCGACTCCGGCAAGCGCGTGCTCTCGGACACGGTGCTCTACAGCGCCGGGCGCCAGGGCTCCACCGACGGCCTCGCGCTCGAGAACGCCGGGCTGCAGGCCGACGACCGCGGCCGCATCGAGGTCGACAAGAGCTTCCGCACCAGGGTCAAGCACATCTACGCCGCAGGCGACGTGATCGGCTTCCCGAGCCTCGCCGCCACCTCGATGGAGCAGGGCCGCCTCGCCGCCTGCCACGCCTTCGGCCTGCACGAGGCGCACACGCACGAGCTGCTGCCCTTCGGCATCTACACGATCCCCGAGATCAGCTACGTCGGCAAGACCGAGGAGGAGCTGACCGCCGCGTCGATTCCCTACGAGGTCGGCATCGCGCGCTACCGCGAGCTGGCCCGCGGGCAGATCGTCGGCGACCACAACGGTCTGCTGAAGCTGCTCGTCGATCCGGAGACGCGCCTGCTGCTGGGCGTGCACTGCTTCGGCACCGGCGCCACCGAGATCGTCCACATCGGCCAGACGGTGATGGGCCTCGGCGGGACGATCGAGTACCTCGTCAACGCCGTCTTCAACTTCCCGACGCTGTCGGAGGCCTACAAGGTCGCCGCGCTCGACGCCGTGAACAAGCTGCGGGCGATGAGCCGCGTCATGGCAACGCGCAAGGCCGCGTAGGGCACCCGCCCACGCTGGCGACCGTGCCGCGCGGCCCGTCCTCTATCGTGGACGGGTGACGACCGCCCGCCTCTTCGCGCCCGCCGGGCGCACCTTCGCGAGCGTCAGCAAGCACCGCAACTACCGGCTGTTCTTCGCCGGGCAGATCGTGTCGAACACCGGCACGTGGATGCAGCGGATCGCCCAGTCGTGGCTGATCGTGCGGCTGACGCACTCGCCGGTGGACGTCGGCGTTCTGGCCGTCTGCCAGTACGCGCCGTTCACGCTGCTCGGGCTGTTCGCGGGCGTCGTCAGCGACCGCTGGGAGCCGCGGCGGATCGTGATCGCCACGCAGACCGTCTCGATGTGCCTGGCCGCGGGGATGGCGGCGCTCGCCTGGTCGGGTGCGGCGCGCGTCTGGAACGTGGACGTGCTGGCCGTGTTCATGGGGCTCGCAATGGTGCTCGATGCCCCGGCCCGGCAGGCGCTCACCTTCCAGCTCGTCGGTCGGGACGAGCTGCCGAACGCGGTGGCGCTCAACGCCAGCGTCTTCAACGCCGCGCGCGTCGTGGGGCCCGCAGTGGCAGGCGCGACGATCGCGGCGGCCGGCGTCGGCGTCTGCTTCGCGCTCAATGCAGCGAGCTTCGTGGCGGTGCTGGCCGGGCTGCTGGCGATGCGCGCCCGCGAGCTCTTCCCGCTGGAGGGCCGCGAGAAGCCGACGCTGCTGCGCGGCTCGCTGGACGGCCTGCGCTACGCCCGCGACACGCCGCGCGTGCGGCTGATGCTGCTCGCCGCGCTCGTCCTCAGCATCCTCTGCTTCAACTTCCAGGTGCTGCTGCCCGTGCTCGCCTCGACGACCCTCGGCTCGGGGCCTGGCACCTTCGGCGTGATCACGGCCTTCTTTGGAGCAGGCGCCCTGGTGGGTGCGCTGCTCTCGGCGACGGTGGCCCGGGCCAGCTGGCGCGCCCTGCTGGCCGCGATGGTCGTGTTCGGGGCGGCGCAGCTCGGCCTGGCGCCGCTGCGCTCGATTCCCGGCGTCTGCGCCCTGCTGCTCGTCTCCGGTGCCGCCTTCACGGTGTGCACCTCGAACATCGTCTCGACCCTGCAGCTTGCCGCCCCCGACCACCTGCGCGGCCGCGTGCTCGGCCTCTACCTCTACGCCTTCGCCGGAGCGGTGCCGTTCGGCGGCTTGCTCACCGGCTGGCTCGCCGCAACGGGCGGCACGCGTCTCGCCCTGTGGGTCGCCGGCAGCTCGGCGCTCGTCACCGCCGCGCTCGCTGCACGCGCCCTGCGCCGCACCTAGCCTCACCATCCCGACACCGGGCGCTTGCCACAGCGTTGCCCGCTCAGACGACAGCTACAGGCACCGTGAGGAGGTGAGCCCTGACGCGTCGATCGCACCGGACCCGCTGCTCTGCGAGCTCCACGCCCACTCCAGCTGGAGCGACGGCGTGCTGTCGATCCCGGAGCTCGTCGATCTCTACGGCTCCTCGGGCTTCGATGTGCTGTGCATCACCGACCACGTGAACCGCAGCGACGACCCGTGGCTAACCCCGCGCGAGCGGCGGCTCTGGGGCGTCCAGGAGCGCACGCACTCCCACTACCTCGCCGAGATCGCCGAGGAGGCCGAGCGCGCCCTGGCCCGCTGGGGGCTCCTGGTGCTCCCAGGCGCCGAGCTGTCGTACAACCACACGGACCCGCTGCTCGCCGCGCACGCAGTCGCCGTCGGGCTGCGCTCCTACGTGTCGCTCGAGCACGGGATCGAGGACGCGCTGCACACCGCGCGCGAGGCAGGGGCAGCGCTGATCGCCGCCCATCCGTACTGCCCGGGCACGGGGCCGGTGCACCCCCGCACCACCCAGTGCTTCGGCGCCGACCCCGAGCGCTTCGCACCGCTCATCGACCGCTGGGAGCTCTACAACCGCGCCGAGCCGTTCGCCTGGGTGGCGGACGCCGGCCTCCCCGTCGTCGCGTCGGGCGACTTCCACCGGCCCGAGCACCTGTGGGGCTGGAAGACGGTGCTGCCCTGCGCCCGCGACGAGCGGGCGATCGTCGAGTGCCTGCGCTCGGGCGGCCCGGTCTACCTCGCGCGCATCGAGCAGCGCGTGGCAGACCGGGCCGCAGCCTGAGCGAGAGTCGTGGCTACAGCTCCCAGGTGTCCGTGGCGCTGAGCAGCGCGTCCAGATCGCCAGCGCCGCGCTTGGCGACGGCGGCCTCCAGCTGCCCGGCCATCTGCTCGTCGTAGACGGGCCGGTCGACGTCGCGCAGCACGCCGATCGGTGTCACGCCGTGCGACGCCTGGGTGATGCGCGACAGCGCGAACGCGTGGAACACCTCGTCCGCGTGGGCGTCGTGGACGTAGACGCCGTCCAGCCCGACCTCGTTGATGTCGACGATCTTCGCCGCGCCCTCGTCGGTGAAGACGATGCCCTTCTCGCCGTTCTCGCCGAAGACGGCCGGCTTGCCGTGCTCCAGATAGAGCCGCCGACCCTTGTTGTCACGGATCACGTCGAACGCGCCATCGTTGTAGATGTTGCAGTTCTGGTAGATCTCGACCAGGGCCGTGCCCTTGTGGGCGGCGGCCTGACGCAGCACCTCGGTCAGGTGCTTGCGATCGGTGTCGATCGAGCGCGCGACGAAGGTCGCCTCGGCACCGAGTGCCAGCGAGAGCGGGTAGAACGGCCGGTCGATCGAGCCCATCGGCGTCGACTTCGCGACCTTGCCGACGGGGCTCGTCGGCGAGTACTGCCCCTTCGTCAGGCCGTAGATCTCGTTGTTGAACAGCAGGATCTTCAGATTGACGTTGCGGCGCAGCGCATGGATCAGGTGGTTGCCGCCGATCGACATCGCGTCGCCGTCACCGGTGACGACCCACACCGACAGGTCGGGGCGTGACGTGGACAGGCCGCTCGCGATGGCCGGCGCACGGCCGTGGATCGAGTGCATGCCGTACGTCTGCATGTAGTAGGGGAAGCGCGACGAGCAGCCGATGCCGCTGACGAAGACGATGTTCTCGCGCGGGATGCCGAGCTCGGGCATGAAGCCCTGCACGGCGGCGAGGATCGCGTAGTCGCCGCAGCCCGGGCACCAGCGCACCTCCTGGTCGGACTTGAAGTCCTTCGCAGAGAGCTGGAGCAGACCGCTGTTGCCATTGCCGTTGTCGCTCATGCGTTCACCAGTGCCAGGATGGCCTCGGCGAGCTCGGAAGCCTTGAAGGGCTTGCCGGTCACGCGGTTGTACCCGTGCGCGTCGACGAGGAACTCGCTGCGCACCAGCTGCCGCAGCTGCCCCAGGTTCATCTCGGGCATCAGGATCTTGTCGTAGCTCTTCAGCACCTCGCCCAGGTTGCGTGGGAACGGGTTGAGGTGCATCAGGTGCGCCTGGTCGACCGCGACGCCGTCGGCGCGCAAGAGCTTGATCGCCGCGCCGATCGGGCCGTAGGTGGAGCCCCAGCCCAGCACGAGCGTGCGGGCGCCCTCGACGTGGTCGACCTCCAGCAGCGGGATGTCGGCCGCGATGCCGGCGACCTTCTGGGCGCGCAGGCGCGTCATCAGGTCGTGGTTGTCGGGGTCGTACGAGATGTTGCCTGTGCCGTCCGCCTTCTCGATACCGCCGATGCGATGCTCGAGGCCCGGCGTACCCGGGATCGCCCAGGGGCGGGCGAGCGTCTTCTCGTCGCGCAGGTACGGCCAGTAGCTGCCGTCCTCGCGGTTCGGCTGGATGATGTTCTCGACCGAGATGTCCGGCAGGTCGGCGCTGCTCGGGATCAGCCAGGGCTCGGCACCGTTCGCCAGGTAGGCGTCGGAGAGCAGGAACACCGGGGTGCGGTACTTGAGCGCGATGCGCGCCGCCTCGATCGCGGCGAAGAAGCAGCCGCCGGGCGTCGACGCGGCGATCACCGGGATCGGCGACTCGCCGTTGCGGCCGTACAGCACGTTCAGCAGGTCGGTCTGCTCCGGCTTCGTCGGCATGCCCGTGGAGGGGCCGGCGCGCTGGATGTTGAGGATGACCAGCGGCAGCTCGAGCTGCATCGCCAGGCCGATCGTCTCCTGCTTGAGCACGATGCCCGGGCCGGCCGAGACGGTGACGCCGAGCGCACCGCCGAACGCCGCGCCGAGCGCAGCACCGACAGCCGCGATCTCGTCCTCGGCCTGGAAGGTGCGCACGCCGAAGTGCTTGAGCGCGGCGAGCTCCTCGAGGATCGACGACGCCGGCGTGATCGGGTAGGCGCCCAGGAAGAGCGCGCGCTTCGCCTGGATCGATGCGGCGACCAGGCCATAGACCAGCGCCGAGTTGCCGTTGATCTGGCGGTACTTGCCGGGCTTCAGCTTCGCCGGCTTGACCTCGTAGCTGATCGAGAAGGTCTCGCTCGTCTCGCCGAAGTGGTAGCCGGCGTTGAAGGCGGCGATGTTGGCCGCGGCGATCTCGGGACGCTTCGAGAACTTCTCGTTGATGAAGTCGACGGTGCCCTGCGTCGGCCGACCGAAGAGCCAGCACATCAGGCCGAGCGCAAACATGTTCTTGGCGCGCTCGCCCTCGCGCGGCGTGATGCCCTCGATGCCCTTGACGGACTCGAGCGTCATCGTCGTCACTGCGACGGGGTGCACCTGCCAGTCGGCGAGCGAGCCGTCCTCGAGCGGGTTGCTGGCATAGCCGGCCTTGTCGAGGTTACGAGGGACGAACGCGTCGGTGTTGACGATCAGCGTGGAGCCCTTGGGCAGATCCTTGAGGTTCGTCTTCAGCGCCGCGGGGTTCATGGCGACGAGCACGTCGGGCTGGTCGCCCGGCGTCAGGATGTCGTGGTCCGCGAAGTGGACCTGGAAACCGGATACGCCTGGCAGCGAGCCGGCGGGGGCGCGGATCTCCGCGGGGAAATCCGGGAAGGTGGCGATGTCGTTCCCGAAGACGGCCGTCTCACTCGTGAAACGGTCGCCCGTGAGCTGCATGCCATCCCCGGAATCGCCCGCGAAGCGGATGATCACGCGATCGAGTTGCTCGACGGTCTTCGTCATACAGCCACTTATATCGCAGCCCGGGAGGCCCGCACGTATGAGGCGAGCGGGGGTCTCGCGGTCGGTCTCTGATGGGCCCTCGCGGGCGCCTTCGGGCTACCAGCGGGAGCGGCGACCTACCAGCGGGAGCGGCGACCGCGGCGGCTCGTGTAGAGGAGCTTCGCCTTGGCGACGACCATGCCCTCCTGCTCGAACGACTCCTTGTGACCGAGGCGCGCGGCGACGCGGCTGACCTCGGCCTGCTGCTCCGGCAGGACGAACGTGACGCCGGTGCCGTCGCGACCGGCACGGCCGGTGCGGCCGATGCGGTGGACGTACGCCTTGTCGTCCTCCGGCGGATCAAAGTTGATGACGTGCGTGACGTCGGCGATGTCGAGGCCACGAGCCGCGACGTCGGTGGCGACGAGCGTGCGCACCTGACGCTGGCGGAACTGCTCGAGGGCACGCTCGCGGGCGTTCTGCGACATGTCGCCGTGCAGCGCGACGGCGGCAACGCCGGCGCGGCCAAGCTTGGTGGCAAGACGGTCGGCGCCACGCTTGGTGCGCACGAAGACGAGGGCGAGGCCCTCCTCACCGACGGTCTCCAGCTCGGCGACGAGCTTGTCCACCTTGTCGTCCGGCGTGACGGCGACGAAGCGGTGACCGACGTCGCCCTGCTCCATCTCGCGAGGCAGGTCGGCCTCGACGTAGGCGGGGTGCTCGGTGTACTCGCGCGCCAGCTCGCCGACCTCACCGTCGAGCGTCGCCGAGAAGAGCATCGTCTGGCGGTCGCGCGGGATCAGGCGGAGGATGCGCTCGACCTGCGGCTTGAAGCCCATGTCCAGCATGCGGTCGGCCTCGTCCAGCACGAGCGTGCGGACGTGGTCGAGCGTGATCAGCCGGCGGTCGCAGAGATCCTGCAGGCGGCCCGGGGTGGCGATCAGAATCTGGCAGCCCTTGACCTGCTTGGCCTGGGCCACGACGGCGCCGCCGCCGTAGACCGCGGCGATGCGCAGGCCGCGCGCCTTGGCGATGCCGTCGAGCTCCTCGACGACCTGCTGCGCGAGCTCGCGCGTCGGCACGAGGACGAGTGCGGCGGGGGCGCCGTCGTCCTTGTTGGTGCGCTCGACAATCGGGATGCCGAAGGCCAGCGTCTTGCCGGAGCCGGTCGGCGACTTCGCGAGCACGTCGGCGCCCTGGAGCGCTTCCGGCATCACGAGCTCCTGGATCTGGAACGGCCCCATGATGCCGCGCGCTGCGAGCGCCTGGACGACTGGCTCGCTCACGCCAAGCGCGGCAAAGGTGGTATCAGTCAATTCTCTTCCTCTCAACTTCGGGTTGGTCGAGATTGCCGACTCAGAAACCCCGAAGGAGAACCGAGAAGCCCAATCTCACGGGGCGGCCCAGTGCCGTCCGTACCGGAAACGGTAGCAGAGAGGCGCTGGATCCCCTGCTACCCTGAGGTCCGAGATGAGGGTGAATCGGGGGCTGCGCATGGGCGCGCTCCTGACCGCCCACGAAGACGTGGAGGGTGGACGTGGCGGAAAAAGAGGAGAAGATCGAGTTCGAGGGCGAGGTTTCCGAGGCTCTCGGCAACGGCAAGTTCCGCATCGCGCTCGACAACGGCCACGAGACCATTGGCTACACCGCTGGCAAGATGCGCCGCTTCCGCATCCGCATCCTGCCGGGCGATCGCATCAAGGTCGAGCTCTCGCCGTACGACCTGACGCGCGGCCGCATCGTCTACCGCTACCGGTAGGCAGCCCTCAGCGCCGCCAGGCGCAATGCTCTCGCCTCACCCGCTCCTGTGTTTCCGTCGGGCCTCTTCCGCCTGCGCCCGAGCGAGCGTCAGCCTGCCGCTGCACACCTTGCGATTGAGTGCGTTCTCGAACGTATCGACCTGCTCCGCATAGGGGTGCGGCTCCGGCCAGAGGTTGCGCTCGTCGGTGGGATGGCCGCCGAGCTCGAGGCTGATCAGGTGATCCTCCTGGTAGTCGCGCACCGTGCCGGGGAGGCCCCAGGCCGCGATCTGGCGCCGCTTGAGGTCGGTGGTGTAGGCCGTCGGCGGGCGGATCGTGCGCGTCCAGCCGCGCTTGCAGATCGTGCTCCGGATCGTCGCCTGGGTGACGGCGGGATTGACGACGCCAGGCGTCAGCGTGGAGCTCGCGCGCAGCCAGCTGTGGCTGCCGGCGCCGCCGCCCGCGTGACGGACGAGCAGCACGCCGGCGACCGCCGCCACGGCCGCGAGCAGGGCCCAGCCGAGCAGTCGTCGTAGCCGGTCGTCAGGCATGGGAGCGACGCTAGCCCAGCCACCCCGCGCTGCGCCATGACCCGAGCAGCACCGGCACGAAACCGGCACGAAAGCCGTGTCCCGACGGGATCAGCGCGGGTGCAGGCTCAGCCGGCGGCGCGCGTCGGGCG
>CANNRA010000084.1 GCA_947507735.1 Actinomycetota bacterium | reverse complement strand
CGCAGCGCCGCCGCCGCCCGCAGCGCTCCCCGAGCGGCCGCAGCCCCAGACCTTCATCTCCAGCGAGCCGCCGGTGCAGAAGCCGGTCGAGCGCTTCCTGCAGCCGCTCCCCGAGATGGCAGGGCGTCTCGAGCGCTCCTATCGCGGCGACGCAGGCTCCTACCTTGCCGTGATCCGCGTGGTCGGTGTCGGCGGGGCAGGCATGAACGCCGTCGACCGGATGATCGACGCCGGCATCTCGCAGGTCGAGTTCATGGCGGTCAACACCGACCTCCAGCAGCTCGCCACGAGCGACGCACCCGTCAAGATCCACATCGGTCGTGAGCTCACAGCGGGCCTCGGCTCTGGTGCCGATCCCGACCTCGGTCGCAGGGCCGCCGAGGAGAGCTATGACGAGCTCAAGAACGCGCTGCGCGGCAGCGACATGGTGTTCGTCACGGCAGGCGAGGGCGGGGGCACCGGTTCCGGCGCCGCACCCGTCGTGGCGCGTATCGCCCGCGAGGTCGGCGCCCTCACCGTCGGCATCGTCACGATGCCGTTCCGCTTTGAAGGCACCCGCCGTCGCGCCACTGCCGACGACGGGGCCAAGGAGCTCCGCGCGGCCTGCGACACCGTCATCGTCATCCCGAACGACCGCCTGCTCGAGGTGCTCGACCGCTCGACCTCGATGCTCGATGCGTTCAAGATCGCCGACGACGTGCTGCGCCAGGGCGTCCAGGGCATCACCGACCTGATCACGATGCCCGGCCTGATCAACCTCGACTTCGCCGACGTGCGCACCGTGATGTCCAACGCGGGCAACGCGCTGATGGGCATCGGCTTCGCCACGGGCGAGAACCGCGCCAGGGAGGCCGCCGAGCGCGCCCTCCGCTCGCCGCTGATCGACACCGAGATCACCGGGGCGCGCGGCATCCTGCTCTCGATCGCCGGCGGTGAGGATCTCTCGTTGCTCGAGGTGACCGAGGCGGCCGAGGTGATCCGCCAGGCAGCCACGGACGACACGAACATCATCTTCGGTGCGACCGTCGACGAGCGGCTGCAGGGCCAGGTCTGGGTCACGGTCGTCGCCACCGGTCTCGGGCCGGCACGGACGGCCGCACAGCGCAGCGCGGGTGCGACGACAGCCTCGACGCCGACCTTCACGCGCGACGCGGGCGACCGCCTCGAGCCGCCAAGCTTCCTGCGCGACCTCTAGGCCGAGGCCGGGACGTGCCCGGATTCCGGATCCGTCAGACCACACCCGGTGACGCTGCGGCGCTGGTCGAGCTGGCGCGCGCCGTCGGCTCGGAGCCAGAGGGCTGGCTGCTCACGGCCGGCAGCTGGCGCACCGTCGCCGACGAGCGGCGGGCCATCCGGGCGCAGCGCTGGTCGCGTGACACGGTGGTTGTCGTTGCCGAGGCCACGGAAGGACGGATCGTCGGTCGGCTCTCGCTCGTGCGCGACGAGCACCCGGCAGCGCCGCATGTCGCCGACCTCGGAATCATGGTCGCGCGGGAGGCGCGAGGCCACGGGGTAGGCACCGCGCTGATCGCCGCCGCCGTTGCCTGGGCACGGGCGGCCGCCATCGCCAAGCTCGAGCTGCACGTCCTCCCGCACAACGTCGCGGCGATCGCGCTGTACGAGCGCTGCGGCTTCGTCGCGGAAGGAGTGCGGGCCGGCCGCTTCCTGCGGGACGGCCGGGCAGTCGATGCGCTGCTGATGGCGCTCGCGGTTGGCGCGCACGAGCAGCGCGAGCCGCACGAGCGCGCGTCGGCGGACGCGACTGGCTGGCAGTAGTCTCCGGGGTAGCGCCATGACGTCGTACGCCCCCTTCCCTCTTCTGCTGAGCCTGCGCGCCCGCTGCGGTGAGGGAGCCGCGTGACCGGGATCATCCGCTGCCTCATCCTCGACGACGATCCCAACGACGTCATCCGGCTCACCCATCAGCTGCAACGGTCAGACGCCACTATCGAGGTCCGCTCGATCGAGCGGATCGCCGAGCTGCGTGACGCCCTCGCCGAGCCGTGCGACATCCTGCTCGCCGACTACCGCCTGACCGACGCCACGGCGCTCGACGCGCTGCGCGTGGTTGCCGAGGTGCGACCCGGGTTGCCGGTGATCGTCGTCTCCGGCGTCATCGCCGAGGAGGAGGCGGGTGCCTCCTTCCGCGCGGGTGCGCGCGACTTCGTCACGAAGGGCCGTCTCGATCGGCTCGCACGGGCGATCCGGCACGAGGTCGAGGCTGCCGACGAGCGGGAGCGGACGGTCGGGCTCGAGGGGCGCCTGGCCGCCAGCGAGATCCAGGTCAGCGCGGTGCTCTCGCGCCTGCCCGGCCTGTTCTGGACGGTTGACCGCGACCTGCGCTACGTCCTCGGCGGTGGCGACGTGCTGCAGCGTGAGCTGCCCGGCTGGGCCGGCCTGGTCGGATCGCGGTTGCAGGACGCTCCGGGTGTCACCCAGGAGATGATCGCCGCGCACGAGATCGCGCTCGGCGGCACGGGCGTCTCCTTCGAGTTCGCGGTCGGCGCGCGCACGATCAGCGCGCGCATCGAGCCCATCCTGGCGCCCGACGGCACGGTGTCGCGGCTCGCCGGCTTCGGCCTCGACGTCTCGGCCGACCGTGAGCGCGAGCGCCGCACAGTCCAGCTCGCCACCGTCGTCGACGCCCTGGCCGACCCGGTCATCGTCGTGGATGCGAGCGGTGCAACCACGACGGTCAACCCGGCTGTTTCCCGCGTGCTCGGGCCCGAGCCGGAGCAGCTCATCGGGGTGCCGCTGCGCGAGCTCTTCCGCGAGGGACACGCCGCACGCATCGAGCACGCGCTCGAACATGCCCTGAGCGGCGAGGCCGTCGAAGCGGTCGAGGCGAGCGCGCTGCGCAGCGACGAGTCGCTCGTCGATCTCGAGCTCTCGCTGGCACCGATTGTCGAGCGCGGCACCGTGATCCGCGGCGCGGCCATCGTGGCTCGTGACGTCAGCGCGCGCAACGCGCTGCAGGCAGAGCTGCGCCAGGCACAGAAGATGGAGGCGGTCGGCAGGCTGGCCAGCGGCATCGCCCACGATCTGAACAACGTCCTGCTCGCCGTGCGGGGCTACGCCTCCCTGCTGCAGGAAGACCTTGCCGGCACGGCGGCGGTCGCCGATGTCCAGGAGATCGCGGACGCAGCAGCGCGGGCCACGGCGCTCGTCGGCAGGCTGCTCGCGTTCACGCGGCACCAGGTGCTCGTGCCGCGCATCGTCGACGTGGGCGACGCCGTCGAGCGCGTCACCACGATGCTGCGCGCCGCTGCCGGCCCTGGCATCGAGCTCGTCGTCGAGGTTGCGCCTGGCCTGCCCGCCATCGAGATCGACCCGGTGCAGATCGACCAGTTGCTGCTCAACCTCGTGATCAACGCGCGCGACGCGATGGGCGAGCACGGGCGCGTAACGGTCACCGTCACGCGGGCAGCAGCGGCTCCCGGCGACGCGCCTGCCGGCTCGATCGAGATCGTCGTCGCCGACGCGGGGCCGGGCATCCCGCCCGAGCTGGTCGAGCGCGTCTTCGAGCCCTCCTTCACCACCAAGGACGATGTCGGAGCGGGCCTCGGCCTCTCGATCGTCGCCGGCATCGTCGCCCAGGTGGGCGGCACGATCGAGCTGGACGGCGGGCGGGGTCAGGGCGCCGTCTTCACCCTTCGCCTGCCCGCGGTCGAGCAGGCTCCGGAGGCGCGGGAGATCGACACCGCGCCGGTGCCGGCCCTGGCCGGGGGCAACGTGCTCGTCGTGGACGAGGATGATGCTGTGCGCGCCGTCGTGCAGCGGTTGATCGAGCGAATCGGCTACACGGGCACGGCAGTTCCGGACTGCGCCGCGGCGCTCGCGCTGATCGAGGCGGGGGAGTCGTTCGACGTGATCCTCACCGACCTCGCATCGTCCGAGGCGACGCGCGACGCGCTGCTCGCCGCGATCGTGCAGCGCTCGCCTGCGCCACGGGTGGTCGTCATGGCTAGCTCGGCCCGCGAATCAGCAGGGCTCGGCGATCTGCCGCGTGGCACGCGCTTCCTGGCGAAGCCGTTCGGAACGGGCGACCTCGACGCGGCCCTGCGTCGGCCCGCCGATCCGCCACCCGAGGCTGCCAGCTAGGGCAGCTCGGGCGTGTGCGGCAGGTGCCCGTTGGTCTTCGCCTTCGTCGCCGTCTCGCGCACGACGCGGGCTTGCACCGCCGCCTCCGCGAGCAGCTCCGCGAGCCGGTGCAGCCGCTCGCGCTCCGACTGCAGCTCGAGCAGCGCCTGCTCGTCCTCGAGCTCGAGCTCGACCCGCGCCGCGATCGCGAACGAGAGCTGCGGGCTGTCGGGGTCGGGGAGCTCGACCGCGACACCGGCGGCCTCGGCAAGCGCCGACAGCAGGTGCAGCGCGCGCTCGCGCAGGGTGGCGTCGGCGGCGTCGGGCTCGTCCTCGACCGGGTCGACCTCGGCGGTCTGGAAGGCGCGCCCGCTCGTCAACGCCACGAGGCTGAACCGGCTGCGACCCTCGAGGACGATGTTCAGGCGGCCGTCCTCGAACCGGTCGATCACCTCGACCACTGCCACCCGCGTGCCGATGCGGCGCAGGCCGTCCTCGTCGGCCAGCAGGATGCCGAACTCGTCGTCCTCGTCGATGCACGCGCCGACCAGCTCGCGGTAGCGCGGCTCGAAGATGTGCAGCGGGAGCCGCTCGCCGGGAAAGACGACGAGGCGGAGCGGGAAGAGGCCGAGATCGGGCATCGCTCCAGCTTACGCGCACGCCCACCCCACGAACCGGCGGCAACGCAGGCATGCTTCGCCCGAGGTCGCCCCAGCCGGAGCCGTGAAAGGCGGGTTCGTTGGACGAGACACGCGTGCGCTGCATCCTTGCCGACGACCACCCGGTCGTGCTCGACTCCGTGCAGCGGCTGCTCGAGCGCCACGAGATCGAGGTCGTGGGCGTCGCCGACAACGGCAGCGAGGCGAAGCGGCTGATCGAGGAGCTGAAGCCCGACGTTGCCGTGCTCGACGTTCGCATGCCCGTCCTCTCCGGCATCGAGGTGGCCTCCGCGGTGCACGGCCGAAGCGACACCAGCATCGTGCTTTACACCGGCTTCGGTGAGCGCGCCCTGCTGGTCGAGGCGATGGATGTCGGCATCCGCGCCTACGTGATGAAGGAGGCACCGCTCGACGACCTCGTCCGCGCGGTGCGTACGGTCGCCGGCGGCGGCACGTACGTCGACCCGGTGCTCACCGGCGAGCTCGCCCGCGGCGGCGTCACGGACAAGGTGCGCGGTCTCTCGCCGCGCGAGCGCGAGGTGCTGCGGCTCGCCTCCGAGGGCAACACTAACGACGCGATCGGCAGCAAGCTCTTCATCTCCCCGGACACCGTTCGCTCGCACATGCGCCACGCCATGGAGAAGCTCGAGGCGGACAGCCGCACCGAGGCTGTCGCCAAGGCGCTCCGCCAGCACCTGATCCAGTAGCTCCCGCCCGGGCAGCGCTGCCCGGCCGCTTTCACCTCTCCCGCAGCGGACGCCTCGGCATCGCACGTTCGTGCGAGGTCGTGGCCCTGCCCGGCGCATGCCGCGCATCGGCGTTTCGGCCGCCAGATCGGCTGCTCCGGCCCTGCCCGAGCGGCCGTTCGTGCGATTTCCAAAGAGGCAACACGGACGGACGATGTGAGTGCGATGACGACCAGCACCCACAAGATCAGGACAGCCGCCACAGTGCTCGCCAGCCTCGTGGCCCTCGCAGTCCCCGCAGCCGTCCACGCAGTCGGTGGCGTCTACAGCATCACCGGCGGGACGAGCGGACAGCAGGCCACCGTCAGGGCCGCGCTGAACGTCACCACGTTCAACTGGAGCTGCGTCCCGGGCACCGTCCGGATCACGATCGTCGCAGGCGCCGACACGCAGGCCACCCCCGGCGCGATCCTGCTCGACGCCAACCTCCTGGACGCCGGCACCTTCAGCTGGGGCATCGTCCAGCACGAGTACGCGCACCAGGTCGACTGGTACCTGCTCCGCCCCGACATGCGCACCGCGCTCGCCAAGGTGCTCGGCGGCAGCACGTGGGGCGTCGGCATCACCGGCGGCGCCAACGTCGCCCACGACAGCCTCACCGGCGAGCGCTTCGCCAGCGAGCTCGCCTACGCCTTCTGGCCGAGCACGAACAACGCGATCGAGCCCTTCGGAAAGCTCACCCCGAAGGCCTTCCGTGCCCTCCTCGGCTCGCTCCTCAGGCCCCGCACCGCCGCCCCGACCATCGTCGCGGCCGTCACCCCGATCGCCGCCACCGCAGCAGCCCCGGCAGCGATCATCACCACGGAGGCGAAGTGATGACCACTACCGCAACAGGCATCTACGACCTGCCTGCGGACGAGCTTCTGCCCGCCGTCGCGCACGACCTGCGCTCGCCGCTCGCGTCGGTGCTCGGCTTCCTCGAGCTCGCGCTGGACAACCCGGCCTATCCGCTCCTCCCACAGCAGCGCCGCTACATCGAGCTCGCCCAGACGGAGGCCCGGCGCGCGCTGCGCATCTCCGACGATCTCCTCACCGCCTCCGCGCTCAGCCACGGTGTCTCGCTCGAGCTCGACGAGGTCGATCTGGCAGCGCTGATCGCCGAGCGCGTCGTGGCGGCGCAGCACCGGGCAGCAGCGCGCAGCATCTCGCTCTCCGCCGACGAGGAGACACTCTCGATCGCGCTCGCTGACCGGCACCGGCTTGGCCAGCTGCTCGACAACCTCATCAACAACGCCGTCGCGTACACGCCCGCAGGTGGCGACGTGGTGGTCTCCAGCGGGCGTGGTCACGGCGGCGGCTGGATCGCCGTCGCCGTCGCCGACAACGGCAGCGGTATCGCCCCCGAGTTCCGCGACCGCCTCTTCCAGCCGTTCACGCGCGCCGTCGTCAGCGGCGGCGCGCGCTCCGGCGGCGCCGGCCTCGGGCTCTCCATCGTGCGCTCGATCGCCGAGGCGCACGGCGCCACCGCCGACGTCGAGTCGGCAGTCGGTCTCGGCACGGTGTTCCTGGTCGAGGGGCTTGCGCTTGCGGAGGCGGCGGTGGGGCGCACCGCGCTCGTCGTCGAGGACAGTGCCACGGCCCGCGCCATTGCCGGGCGCGTGCTGCAGGACGCCGGCTACGCGGTGCTCGCGGCCGCAACCCCCGCGGCGGCGCTCCAGCTCGTCGGCGCGTTCGCCGGACGGGTCGACCTCGTCGTCAGCGACCTCATCCTGCCGGGCATGGACGGCCTGCAGCTGCTCCGCCTGATCCGCGAGACGCGCCCGGGAATCCACTGCGTGCTCTGCTCGGCCACGCTGCCCGACCAGGAGCTGCTCGCCGGTCTCGGCGTGACGTCCCTGGGCAAGCCGTTCACCAGCGACCAGCTGCTGGCAGCGGCAGGTGCGGCGGCGTGAGCGCCGTGCCGACGCCGGCGACCACGGGCGATGGCGAGCAGCGCCCGTGGTCGCGCTAGACTCGCGCCGGTGCTGCCACCCATGGACATCCCCGAGGGGTTCATCCGTTCGGCGCTCGCCGACGTCGTCCCCTACGAGCCCGGCAAGCCGATCGAGACGGTGCAGCGCGAGCTCGGCCTCGCCCGTGTCGTCAAGCTCGCCTCCAACGAGGGGCCGTTCGGGCCGGTGCCCGCAGCGCTGGTAGCGCTCGACCGGGCGATCGGCGAGCTGAACCGCTACCCCGACGGGGGCGCCTACCGCCTGCGTGCCGCGCTGGCCGAGAAGTTCGGGCTGGACATGGGCGAGGTTGCGATCGGCTCGGGTGCCGACGGCATCATCGGGCAGCTGACCGCCGCCGTCATCGATCCCGGCGACGAGATCGTCTGCGGCTGGCCGTCGTTCCCCAGCTACGTGATCGACACGAAGCTGCGGGGCGGGGTGGCGCGGCTCGTGCCGCTGCGCGACGGCGTCTACGACCTGCCGGCGATCCTCGAGGCGATCACGCCGCGCACCAAGATCGTCTACCTCTGCTACCCGAACAACCCGACCGGCACGATCAACGCGCTGGCCGACCTCGACCGCTACTTCGAGCAGGTGCCGGCGCACGTCCTGACGGTGCTCGACCAGGCCTACTTCGAGTACGTGGACGAGCCGGAGTACGCCTGCGGCGTGCAGCGCTACCTGCAGGCCGGGCGCAACGTGCTGGTGCTGCGCACGTTCTCGAAGATCTATGGCCTGGCGGGGCTCCGCGTGGGCTACGGGCTGGGTCAGGCAGCGCTCCTGCGCGAGCTGGTCAAGGTGCGCCGCGCCTTCGACACGACGCTCGCAGGGCAGGAGGCGGCGATCGCCAGCCTCGGCGCCGACAGCAGCGCCGAGATCGAGCGTCGCGCGCAGCTCTGCGCCACCGGCCGCACGCGGCTCGCCGAGATCCTCCGCAGCAACGGCTTCGCACCGCTGCCCGGCGTCGCCAACTTCCTCTTCGCGCAGGCCCCCTGTGCTGCAGCCGCGTTGAACGACGCGCTGCTCCGGGAGGGCGTCATCATCCGTCCCATGGGCGCATTCGGCGATCCGAACGCGATCCGTGTCACCGTCGGGGCCCCCGACGAGCTCGACTTCTTCGCGGCCGCGCTGCCGCGGGCGCTCGAGCGTGTGGCGGCCGGCGGGACATGATCCTCGCCGGGCAGCGCCGGCTCGTCGCAGGCGCTCCCGATTTCCGCCGCCTCTTTCTCGCCACGTTCGCCTCCGGGGCGGGCACCTGGCTGGCCGTGATCGCGCTCACGGTGGACGTCTACGACCGTACCGGGTCGGGCGCCTGGGTGAGCGCGCTGCTCGTTGCCGACTTCCTGCCACTGATCCTGATCGGGCTGCTGCTCGGGCCGCTCGTCGACCGGCTGCCGCGACGGCGCCTCCTGGTGGGGGCCGACCTCACGCGCCTCGCCGTCTTCTGCGCCTTGCCGTTCGTCGGCTCTGCCGCGGCGATTGTCGCGCTCGCCGCGCTCGCCGGGTGCGCCACCGCCTTCTTCCGGCCCGCCGTCTACGCCGGGCTGCCCAACCTCGTCGCCGCCGCTGACCTGCCCGCGGCGAACGCGCTCTTCCAGCTCGCCGACCGCCTGACCGTCATGCTCGGCCCGCTCGTCGGGGGAGCGGTGGTGGCCGCTTCGGGTGCGCACCTCGCCTACTGGCTGAACGCCGCCAGCTTCGCCGTGTCGGCGGCGCTGCTCGTCCGGATTGGGGCCGGGAGGCTGCAGGAGGGCCGGCTGGCGTCGCGCGGACACTGGCGTGACCTGACGGCCGGGGTGGCGCTGCTGCGCGGCTCGCCGGCCCTGGTGGCCGTTGTGGTCGTCTGGAGCCTCGTCGTGGCCGGGCACGGCTTCG
>CANNRA010000083.1 GCA_947507735.1 Actinomycetota bacterium | reverse complement strand
TATCCGCTGTGGGCGTTGGAGACTTGAAGGGTGTCGTCTCTAGTACGAGAGGACCGAGATGAACAGACCTCTGGTGTATCAGTCGTCCTGCCAAGGGCGCTGCTGACTAGCTACGTCTGGACGGGATAACCGCTGAAAGCATCTAAGCGGGAAGCCCACCCTGAGATAAGGTCTCCCATCCTCTAGAAGGAGTAAGGGTCGTGGTAGACCACCACGTTGATAGGCAGGACGTGTAAGCGCAGTAATGCGTTCAGCGGACCTGTACTAATTACCCGAGGTCTTGATTTGAAGAACACTTCCCACAACTGGGGCCACTATGGAGTTTTGAGGGTGTGCGCATGTGCGCCTCCTTGACATTTTGGCGGTCATAGCGGCGGGGGTACACCTCTTCCCATTCCGAACAGAGAAGTTAAGCCCGTCCGCGCCGATGGTACTTGGGGATCAATCTCCTGGGAGAGTAGGTTGCCGCCAACCTTTCTTTACGTTTCGAGAGCCCGCGAAAGCGGGCTTTCGGCGTTGGTCTAACGCGCCCGGGGTCGGGCCGGCGGGCTTTCTGCCCGTGTCGGGGCAGCGGGGCAGCCTGCGGGCGCCTCGTGCGTGCGGCCAGCTGCCGCTTGCGGCCGCAGACAGTCGGACACCGAGCCGAGCCGGGGAGCGCAGCGGCGCAGCGATGTCGGGGTGAGGCCCGGGCAAGCTGCCGAGCGCGCCTGACCGCTGCGGTGGCGGCGGCAAGTGGAGTGCGTCGGCCAGCGCCGGCTTGCGGGGTAGTCCAGCGCCGGCCGGCGGGGCGCGCCTCAGAGCTGGCGGAGCCGCGACTGCCAGCCTGGATCCAGGCTGCGCAGGGCTGTCACGCGGTCGCCAACCGGCGGATGCGTTGCGAACAGGGCCGCCGGTCCGGCCTCCGGGAACGGGTCGATCGTCCAGAGCGGGCTCGTCACGACGGGCGCCTCGAAGCGCACCAGATCGGCGGCCTGCTCGAGGCGGAGCAGCGCGTCGGCCAGCGGATGCGGGGATTCGCACCAGAGGGCAGCCAGCTGGTCGGCGGCGAGCTCGCGTGCCGGCGAGAGCAGGGCGTGCACCGCCGCCGATGCGAGCGGCGCCAGGACGAAGCGCAGCGGACGCTCCAGGAAGCCGCCCAGCCGTGCGCCGTCGTAGAGGACAGCCGCCACGACGACAGCGATCGTCTGTGGCTGGACGTCGCGCGTACGGATATGGGCGATCTCGTGGGCGAGCACGGCCTCGAGCTCGGCCGGTGGACAGGCCCCGAGCAGGCCACGGCTGACGGCGATCGCCGCAGACCCCGAGCCACGGCCCACGGCGAGCGCGTGCGGGACACCGTCCGCGACGACGTAGAGGCGAGGCTGACGGATGCCCGCGCGCGTCGAGAGCGCGGAGACGGTGGCAAACAGCGCCGGCGCTTCGCCCAGCGCGAGCTCGCGGGCGCCGATCATGCCGAGGATGATCCGATCGCCGGCTGTTGCGACGGTCAGGCCCGCGAGCAGGCCGCAGAAGAGGAAGATCGAGAGGAGGCGGAGGTCGCCCGCGAACCATCCGAGCGCGGCCAGCGCCCCGCAGGTGGCGCCGAGTGCAAGCAGCGACTTCGCCAGGTTCCGGGCCGCCAGGAGGCGGACGTTGGGCGGGCGCCGGCTGCCGGCCATGCTGCTCAGTCCAGCGAGGTCAGGAGCTCGTCGCGGACTTCCATGCGAACGATCTCGCAGTTGTCGGCGACGCCGCGCAACTGGCGGTGCTCGGGCAGGGTCAGGCCGGTCGCGTGTGCGTGGAGCGCGCGCATCGGCCCGCCGTGGGTCACCACCAGCACCGTCTCGTCCGGGTGTGCCGCGCCGATCCCGAGGATGGCGTTCACAACCCGCTCTTGCATCACGTCGAAGTCTTCGCCATCGGGCCAGCCTCGTCCGGTCTCGCGCCAGGTCTCGAACTCGGCGGGCCAGCGGGCAGCAATCTCCTCACGGGTGGAGCCCGACCAGCCGCCGACATCCATCTCGCGCAGCTGCCCGGAGAGGCGCACGAGCAGGTCGAGCTGGCTGGCCACGTAGAACGCTGTCTGCTTCGCCCGGCCGAGATCGCTCGACCAGATCGCGTCGATCTGCTCGCCGCGCAGCCGCAGCGCCAGTTCCTGGGCCTGACGGCGTCCCAGCTCGTTGAGCATCGGGTCGGCGTGGCCCTGGAAGCGACCGTCGCGATTCCAGTCGGTCTCGCCATGGCGTGCAAGGAGGATGAGCGTCACAGCGCCGGTAGACTAGCCGTCCTATGGATCTGGGTCTGACACAACGCGTTTGCATCGTCACCGGCTCCACCGTGGGCATCGGTCTGGCCACCGCGAAGCTGCTTGCGGCAGAGGGGGCACAGGTCGTCATCTCGGGGCGGACAGCCGCGCGTGTCGACGCCGCAGTCAGGGCGTCGGGCGCTGCGCTCGGCGTCGTCTGCGACCTCGGCGAGGCCGGCGAGCCGGAGCGCCTGGTCGCGGAGACGAAGGCGCGCTTCGGCCGCATCGACGTGCTCGTCAACAACGTCGGTTACGCCGAGCAGCGCGATTTCCTCACCGTCAGCGACGAGCAGTGGGACGTCTCCTGGCAGCTGAACGTCATGAGCTACGTGCGCGCCATCCGCGCCGCCGTGCCCGTGATGAAGGAGGGCGGGGGCGGGGTGATCGTCAACGTCTCGTCGACTGCGGGCAAGCGGCCCTCGACGGGGATGCCCGACTACACGGTGACCAAGGCGGCGGTGCTCTCGGTGTCGCGCCTGGTGGCCGATCTCTACGCGAAGGACGGCATCCGCTCGAACGCCGTCACGCCGGGGCCGACGCTGAGCGAGGCCTGGCTCGGCGAGGGCGGCCTTGCCGACCAGCAGTCGGCGCGCACCGGCAAGAGCCGTGACGAGGTGCTGCAGGCCGTCGGTGCAGGCCGCCCGCTGGGCCGCCTCGCCGAGCCCGAAGAGATTGCCGACGTCATCGCGTTCCTCTGCTCCGATCGGTCGAGCTACGTGACGGGCGCGGCGTGGAGCGCGGATGGCGGCACCGTCCCGATCATTCTCTAGGCTGGCGCGGGCACATGCCTGAGCACGCCGGGCCTGTAGCGAGCGCGAGCGAGCGGCGCACCCGCGAGTGGGAGGCCGCCAACATCTCACCGCTGGCCACGCCCTCGTACGGCGGCCGCGGCCGCGCCTTCGCGGAGGAGAGCAGCAGCCTGCGCACGCCGTTCCAGCGCGACCGCGATCGCATCGTGCACACCAAGGCGTTTCGTCGCCTCATGCACAAGACCCAGGTGTTCATGGATCCCGAGGGCGACCACTACCGCACGCGGCTGACCCACACCCTGGAGACGACGATGATCTCGCGCACGGTCGCGCGGGCGCTACGGCTCAACGAGGATCTGACCGAGGCGATCGGGCTGGGGCACGACCTCGGCCACACGCCCTTCGGCCATGCCGGGGAGGAGTCGCTCGACCGCTGCGTCCAGCGCGCCTACGGCCGCCGCTTCGCACACAACGAGCACTCGCTGCGCATCGTCGAGGTGCTCGAGCGCGAGGGCCGAGGGTTGAATCTCGCCTGGGAGACGCGCGACGGCATCCTCAACCACCGGGGGGCCGGCATCCCCGCGACGCTCGAGGGCAAGATCGTCCGCATCGTCGACCGCATCGCCTACATCAACCACGACATCGACGACGCGCTGCGCGCCGGCGTCCTGGACGAGAGCGAGCTGCCGCGCGCTGAGCTCGCCGTGCTCGGGCCGACCGGCTCGAAGCGCATCGACACGCTGGTGCACGACCTCGTCGAGACATCGGCGGCACAGGGCGACGACATCGTGCAGGGCGCCGAGATCGGCGAGGCGATGCTCTCGCTGCGCACCTTCATGTTCGAGCGGGTCTACCTCTCGGACGCGGCGCGGGCCGAGCACGTCCAGGCGCACGGCGTCGTCGAGCAGATCTTCGACCACCTGCGCGCGCACCCCGAGGCGCTGCCGGACGGCCCCGGCGAGCTGGCCGACCGCGTCACCGACTTCCTGGCCGGCATGACCGACCGCTACGCCCTCGCCTACGCGGCAAAGCTCTAGTCTCCAGGGACGATGGCGCGCATCAAGGACACCTGCGTCGCCGAGGTCAAGGCGGCGGCCGACATCATCGAGGTTGTCTCGGCCCGGACGACGCTGCGCCGCAGCGGCTCGCGCTGGTCGGGGCGCTGCCCCTTTCACGAGGAGCGCACGCCGAGCTTCTCGGTGAACCGCGAGCAGAAGCTGTACCACTGCTTCGGCTGCGGGAAGGGTGGCGACGTCGTGTCGTTCGTGATGGAGACGGAGAGCCTCGACTTCACCGGAGCGATCGAGTGGCTCGCCGAGCGCTTCCGGGTGCCGCTGGAGTACGACGAGTCGTCGCCGGCGGCCGACCAGGCGCGCAAGCGGCGTGAGCGGCTGCTGGCGCTGCTCGAGTCGGCGACGGCGTTCTACGAGCGCTACCTGTGGGAGACGAAGGCCGGCGAGCCGGTGCGCGCCTACCTGGAAGGCCGCGGCCTGCACGAGCCGGTAGCACGCGACTTCCGGCTCGGTCTCGCGCCGGAGGGTGGGTCGACGCTGCTGCGCAAGGCGCTGGAGAAGGGCTTCACGCGCGACGAGCTGCTCGGCTGCGGGCTGATCGGCCGCCGCGGCACCGACTACTTCAGCGGGCGGCTGCTGTTCCCGCTCGCGGACGCGCGCGGCAAGATCGTTGGCTTCCAGGCGCGCAAGCTGCGCGAGGACGATCCGCTGCGCGCGAAGTACGTGAACTCCCCCGAGAGCGACCTGTTCCGCAAGGGCGACATCCTCTATGGCCTCGACAAGGCGAAGTCGGCCATCGCCCGCCAGGACAGGGCGGTGATCGTCGAGGGCAACACCGATGTGCTCGCCCTGCGCCAGGCCGGGCTCGAGCCGGTCGTCGCGTCGATGGGCACGGCGCTCACCGAGCGGCAGCTGAAGGAGCTCGGCCGGCTGACCCGGCGCCTCTGGCTGTGCTTCGACGGTGACGCGGCCGGCGAGGCCGCAACGCTGCGTGGCATGGAGCTGGCGCAGAGCCAGGGCCTCGAGGTGAAGGTCGTCGCGCTGCCGCCTGGCGTCGATCCGGCCGACGCACCCGCCGAGTTCGAGGCGCGGCTCGGCACCGCGGCGTCATACCTGATGCACCGCGTCCGCCTCGAGATCGACCGCGCCGCCGACCGCCAGGAGGCGTTCGTGCGCGTGCGCGAGACCCTCTCGACCTTCGACGATTCGCCCGACCGCGCCGAGGCCGTGCGCTTCGCGGCCGACCGGCTCGACCTGCCGCGCGACACCCAGTCGGGCCTCGCGCCGCGGCGTGGCACCGCTGCAGGTGGCGGCGGCTCCGTGTCGCCGAAGCTCCTCGCCGCCGGCGACCGCCTGGAGCGCGAGACGCTCGCCGCCGCGATCGCCCACCCGTCGCAGCGCGCCGTGCTCGCGTCGATGGAGGAGACGTACTTCGATGACGTGCGCCATCGCGCGCTCCGGGCACACCTCGTCGATGGTGCCGACCTCGCAGCCGAGCTGGTGTCGCTCTACGCGGAGCTCGACTCCCTCGCCGTCAGCAACGGCATCGACGAGACGACCGGCAAGCAGCTGCTGCTGCGCCTGCAGGAGCGTCGCCTCCAGCGCGACCTCTCGGGCGCCGGCGCCGATCTCACGCGCGTCACCGAGCTGCGGTCGCAGCTGGCACGCGTGCGCAGCGCCGTTGCCGAGCTCAAGTAGCAGGGCCGCTGGGTCGGGTCGCGGCGCGGCCTGCGTGGCTCGCTGACGGAGGGGGGTGCAGCGGAGGTGCTGCCGTCGCTACAATGCTGCCGCCTTCCCCGGTAGCTCAATGGTAGAGCACTCGACTGTTAATCGAGGGGTTGTTGGTTCGAGTCCAACCCGGGGAGTTTCCGTCTGTCAGGCGCGCGTGTACTGCACGAGCCCGGCGCTCTCGAGCTCGATCGCGCGGCCCTCGTCCACCAGCATGTCCAGGTGGCCGACGACCTCCGAGAGCGCCAGATAGACCTGATCGACCGGCAGCTTCGGCCACAGCTCCTGGCCGATGGCACGCACGGTGGTCGGCTCTGCGGCGAGGTGACCGAGGATGCGCTCCTTGCGCTCCTCGTGCCCGTCGATGCGTTTCTGCACGAGCGCGCGGTGGTCGGTCACGAGCGAGCCGTGGCCGGGGTACGCCTCGACGATGTCGAGCGCGGCAGTTGCGCGCAGCGAGTCGAGGTAGGTGACGAGGGTGCGTGGACGAGGCTGGACAGCCACGGGCGCGCCGATCGGCAGGTGCAGCACCGGGTTGGACGAGATGTGGCGGAGCAGGTGGTCGCCGACGATGGCGCGGCCCTGCTGCTCGTCCAGGAAGACGGTGTCGGTGGGGCTGTGGCCAGGCCGGTGCAGCGCGCGCAGCACGAGGCCGCCCAGGTCGAGCGAGTCGTCGTCGTCGAGCACGATGTCGGCGGCGGGGCTGGAGCCGAGCGGGTGGCGGGCCCGGGCACGGTCGCGCAGCGTCCGGATCGTCAGCTCGTCCACGCCGTGGAGGTGCATCTGCAGCTCGGCGAAGGCATCGTCGTCCTCGAGGCTCTGCTCGCCCCGGGCGAGGAAGCCGCTCAGCGCACGCCCGGCCACGACGCGCGCGCCGCTGCGGTCGACGATCTGCTGCGCCAGGCCGACGTGGTCGTAGTGCTGGTGCGTGAGCAGCAGCAGTTCGACGTCTTCGATCCGCCGGCCGAGTCCCGCGAGGCCCTGCTCGAGCGCGGCCAGCGTCGGCGGATCGTTCGGGCCGACGTCGACGAGCGCGAGCACGTCGGCCTCGATCACAACGCAGTTCACGTCGCCGATGCGGAAGGGCGTCGGCAGGGGAATCGGTGTCAGTCGGGCAGCCACCTCACCACGCTACACGGGGTGCTCACCGCTGCCGCGCGCCCACTAGACTTTGCCCCGAACGAACCCCGGCCAGGAGGATTGACATGGCTCTGACGACCGAGCAGCTCGCAGCGATTCCGGACAGCTACTTCAAGGCCGTTGACGCCTTCGACGCCAAGCGCGTCGGCGCCCACTTCGCCCTCGATGCCGTGATGTCGGTGCAGACCGACCACAAGGTCTTCAACGGCCGCGACGAGATCGAGCGCATGTTCACCGACTTCTTCAACGCGTCGGAGACGATCTTCCACGACATTCGCAACATGGTCGTCCAGACCGAGCTGCGCAAGGTCGCCACCGAGCAGGGCTACCAGGGCACGCTCAAGGACGGCAACGTCAACGACATGCACAACTGCAACTTCTTCGACATCAACGAGAACGGCGAGATCCAGCGCATGATCATCTGGATGGCCGGCACCAATCCGTTGATGTTCCGCTAGGCAGGCAGCGCCCCGAGGCGCGCTGAAGAGGGCGCATGCGCCGCTCCCGAATCCCATAGGATTGGCGCATGCGCCTCTATCACGTTCCCGGAACCCGCTCGTCCCGCCCGCTGTGGACGCTCGAGGAAGCCGGTGCCCCGTACGACCTCGTCACGATGTCCCGCGACGAGCGCCATGAGCCCGCCCATCTCGAGCGCCACCCGCTCGGCAAGAGCCCGGCCGCTCACGACGGCGAGGGTCACCTCTTCGAGTCGGCTGCCCTCTGCCTGCAGATCGCCGACCAGCATCCCGCCGCCGGCCTGATCGCCGCTCCGGGCACCCGCGACCGCGCGCTGACCTACCAGTGGCTCTTCTACGCGGTGACCGAGATGGAGCCCGGCGTCGTCGAGAAGTACATCTACGGCGAGACCGACGCGGCCCGCACGGCTGCCGGCACCGAGAGCTACCGCAAGGCCGCTGCCATCATCGAGAAGGAGCTCGCCGGCAAGGAGTTCATCGTCGGCGGTCGCTTCTCGGTGGCCGACATCATCGTTGCGGGCGCCCTCGGCTTCGGTGCCTACCTCGGCATGAACGACGGCTTCACCAACTGCGCCGCCTACCTCGAGCGCCTGCACGCGCGCCCGGCGTACGTGCGCTCCGCCGCTCTGTAGTCCGACCACTCTGACGCTCGGCCCTGGGGCCGGTTCGGCGCTGCCGGGCCGGCCCTCGGTGTTTCCGGGGCACGGACGCTGCCGGCTGGCGTCGGTTGCTCAGGCGGTGGGCGTGCTGCCGCGGCGGCGCCGCAGCACGAGCAGCACGGACGCCGCGCCAGCGAGCAGCACGACGCCGACCGGTAGGGCGATCCCGACGATCAGCCCGATATCGCTACCGCCCTTCGGCGGGACGTACGTGAGCTTCCCGGCGATCGTGGACGTGCCCGCGCCAGCGACCTGCAGCGGGATCGTCCAGTCGAAGACGAGGTGGCTGCGCTTCGGGTCGGCCTTCGCTGTAGGCGGCAGGATCGTGCTCATCCAGTGGATGCGGTGGTCGTGCCACGACCAGCGCTTGCCGAGCGTGAGCACGTCCCACTTCGGTGCGAGCTTCGCGTTGGCGTCGGCGGGCAGCGACACCTGGGCGAAGCGGTCGCTGTTGAGATAGCGCGCCGGTGAGTGCAGGTTGACCGAGATGCCGTCCTTGCTGAAACGCAGGTACGGCTCGCCCTCGTAGCCGAGAACGGTGAAGGTCGCGCCCTGCGCGTTGTCGAGCTCGATCTGGTCGTCGCGGCTGAGCACGGCGCCCGTGACGCCGGGGATCGCCGGGGCGATCGACGTGATCTCGGAGAGGAAGAGCTGGCTGGCCGCGCCGCCGCCGTGGGCCGAGGCGCCGGTCGCGACGATGAGCGCGACCACGAGGGCCGCCACGGGGGCAAGGGCGCGCAGCGTGAGGCGTGCGAGGGGACGGTGGCAAGGCAGGAGGCGTGGCACTTCGCCCGAGGATAGACGACGCCTCACGGGTCAGCCCGCCCTGGCGACGCGGATGCTGACAATCGCGGTGTAGAGGTCGAACTCGCCCTGGCGTGCCTCGACGCGCAGCGACCACGAGCCGGGGAGCGGCAGGGTCGCGCCGGCGAAGACGAAGTGGCCGGGGCCAGCCACGGTGCCCCGGAAGTCGAGCGGCCCGATGCCTGCGCTCGGCAGCGATGCCTTCAGCACCACCTCGTCGGCGCTGGCCGGTTGGCCGTTGGCCTGCAGCAGGTAGACATGGATCTGGTTGGGGCCGCTACGGGCCGGATCGACGACGAGGTTGAGCTGCAGCGGGCCGATCGGTGCCGTGACGGCGGCCGGGCCGCTCGGCGCGATGACGCTGCGCGCGGGTGGGGACGCGACGAGCAGCGCGGTCACGACGACGACGCCGGCGGCGACGGCAAGCTCCGTGCAGGCAAGCGTGAGGAAGCGCCTGGCCGCGCG
>CANNRA010000082.1 GCA_947507735.1 Actinomycetota bacterium | reverse complement strand
AGCTGGACGGCCTCGCGCGCACGCTGCGCCGCATCGCCGACGGGGGGCCGGACGCCCTCTACCGCGGCGAGATCGCCGCGGCCATCGCCGCCGTCAGCTGGCTCGAGGAGAGCGACCTGGCCGCGTTCCAGGCGCGCTGGGTCGAGCCGCTGCGCGTCGCCTACCGCGGCGTCGAGGTGGTTGAGCTGCCGCCGCCCACGCAGGGCGTCGCCGCGCTGATCGGGCTCGGGCTGCTGGAGGGCTACGCCGAGCCAGGCCTGGACGAGCAGATCGCCTGCGTGCGGCTGGCGCTCGAGGACGCCTTCGCCAACGTCCGGGACGGAGCCGACGTGCAGCACCTGATCGAGCCCGACCGCCTCGACCGGCGTCGCGCCGACGCCGCCCCCCGCAACGCCGAGGAGCCGCCCGGCTCCACGGTCTACCTCTGCGTCGTGGACGAGGACGGCATGGCGGTCAGTTTCATCCAGAGCCTCTACATGGGCTGGGGCTCGGGGATCGTTGCACCGGGCACCGGCATCGCGCTGCAGAACCGCGGCGCCTGCTTCTCGGTGAACGGCGCCATCGAGCCAGGCCGCCGCTCCTACCACACGATCATTCCGGGGATGCTGCTGCAGGGCGGCACGCCGGGCGTGGCCGGGACGGCGAGCGAGGTGCTCGGGCCCTTCGGCGTGATGGGCGGTTTCATCCAGGCGCAGGCGCACGTGCAGCTCGTGTCGGGCCTCGTCGACGGCGGGCTCGATCCGCAGGCAGCGCTCGACCGGCCGCGCTTCCGCCTCGAGGGCGGCAAGGTGAACCTGGAGGAGGGCCTGTGGCCGCGCGCCGCCGAGCTGGAAGCGGCAGGCCACGACGTCGCGCTCGACACGCAGACGTATCCGTTCGGCGGCGGCCAGGTGATCCTGCGCAACAGCGAGGGCACCCTGTTCGGCGGCTCCGACCCGCGCAAGGACGGCTACGCCGCGGGCTTCTAGGCCCGCCCCTCGCGCGCACGCGCGCGGCCAGCCATGGGGCAGGAGCTGCCCTAGGCGGGCAGGCGGATCAGCAGGCGCTCGCCGTCCACGCTGACGGCACCGCCAAGATGCTCGATCAGCCGCACGCCGGCTGCCGCACCGAGGTCGCGGATCTCGTTGCCGAGCACGACCGGTGCGGCGATCCGGGTAATCCGCTCCACGACGATCTCGGCGCCGGTCGCAACGACCGTGACCTCTTCCTGGGCTCCGTGGCGGAGCGTCGCCTGGATCAGCGCCGAGACGGCGCGCTCCACGGGCTCACGGTCGATCGTGACCGGCCCACCGGGGCCGGAGAGCAGCACGCGGTCGGCGCCAAGGTGCTCCTCCGCGTAGCGGGCGACGGCGAGCGAGTCGCCCTCGCTGAGCCGCGGCTGGTAGCGGCCGGACACGATGCGGGCGACCAGCGCGAGCTCGGCCACGAGCTCCTCGAGCTGGGCCGACGCGTTCTCGATCATCGCCACGTACTTCGCCTGGTCGGGCGAGAGCGTGGCATCGCGGCCGAGCGTGCGCGAGAAGCCGAAGATGGTCGCAAGCGGCGTCCGCAGGTCGTGCGCGGCGAGCGACACGAGCCGTTCGAAGCTCGTGTCGCGGTAGGAGTCCGGCGAGGCCATGCTCAGGGCGTCGGCGTCGGCGTTGGCGCCGGCGCCGCAGCGGCGCCCTTGCGACGGCGCAGGTTCGCGCGACTCTCGGTGCCGGTGCGGAGGCGGGCGATGTTGGTGCGGTGCAGCACGACGACCGCGACGAAGGCGACGCCGCCCATCACGATCACCGGCCACGGCTCGCCGAGCGCGGCGGCGATCGGCGCGAGCGAGGCCGTGGCGACGATCGAGCCGAGCGAGACGTAGCGCCCGATCAAGAAGACGACGAGGAACACGGCGATCGCAGCAAGGCCGACGAGCGGGGCGACGCCGAGAATCGCGCCGCCTGTCGTCGCGACCATCTTCCCGCCCTTCTGGAACTTCATGAAGAGCGGCCGCGCATGCCCGACCATGGCGGCAGTGCCGGCGAGGACGCCGGCCAGGTGGCTGACCGTGAGCGTGGCAACGAGCGCCGGGATCAACCCCTTCGCGACGTCAAACAGCATCACCGGCAGGCCGTAGTTCCGCCCGTAGGTGCGCCAGACGTTCGTCGCACCAACGTTGCCGGAGCCAACCGTGCGGATGTCGGTGCCCTTGGTGACACGCACGAGCCAGTACCCCGCCGGGATGCTCCCGGCGAGGTACCCGACAACGATGAGGATTGCGAACAGCATGTGCGGCGGAGACCGGCCCTCAGCCGATCAGGCCGGGATCTGGTACTTGGCGACCCAGTCGTTGACGACGTTCCAGTCCAGGTTGCGGAAGAACGCGTCGATGTAGGAGCCACGGTCGGTGAGGTAGTCAACGAAGTAGGCGTGCTCGTACACGTCGAGCGCCACGAGCGGCGTCGCGTTCCACACCGGGAAGGTGTTCTGCGCATCGCCGATGTAGTTGAAGAGGCGACCTTCGTCCCAGTCGTACGCCGTCCAGGCCCAGCCGCGACCCGCGATGCCGGTCGCCTTGAGGTCGGCCTTCCAGGCGGCGACGGAGCCGAAGTCGCGCTTGATCAGGTAGCCGATGGCGCCGTCAGGGTCGCCGCCCGAGCCACCGAGGTGCTCGAAGTAGATCTCATGGTTCTTCACGCCACCGACGGCGAACGTGTAGTCCACCTTGAGCGCGCGCAGATCGCTGTAGATCTGGTTCGCGGCAGAAAGGTCGACCTCGGCGAGCTTCTTGAGCAGCTCGTTCCGCTTGTTGACGTAGCCGGTGTAGAGCTTGTGGTGGGCCTCCACGGACTCACGGGAGATCCCGTCGAGCTCGAGCAGCGATGCCTTGAGCGGCTTCGCAGCGATCTCGACATGGTTGTATGCCAGCGCTGACATCACAGTCCTTTCCTGGTCTCGGGCACGCCGAGTCAGTCTATCGCCACGGCCAGGCCTGAAGCAGGTCGTGCCGCATCCGCACAATCCGAGCGAGCCGCCTCGCCGTAGTCGTTTGTGCCGATGACTGCAACCCTCGCCCTGTCGCTCGGCTTGCCAGCCGCCGCCGCAACAGCCACCATCCCTGCCGTGGATCTGCGCGCGGCAACCGACGGTGACCTCCTGCAGCGCGTCGGCACCGGCGATCGTGACGCATTCGAGGTGCTCTACCGACGGTACGCCCGCTCGGTGTTCGGCCTGGCGCTGCGCCGTCTCGGCGACCGCGGCATCGCCGAGGACGCCGTGCAGGAGGCCTTCGCGTCGGTGTGGCGCTCCGCCGGCACCTATCGCCGCGACCGCGGGCCGGGCGCGCCCTGGCTCTACACGGTCGCCCGCAACGCGATCGCCGACCGTGGCCGCCGCCGCCCGGAGCCGGTCTCCGAGGTTCCCGACACCCCCGACCACGAGCCGCTACCGGGCGAGCGCGCCGAGGCCGAGTGGGTCTCCTGGCGCGTCCACAGCGCGCTGGAGGAGCTGCCCTTCTCGGAGCGCCAGGTGATCGAGCTCGCGTACTGGGGCGGTCTGTCCCAGACCGAGGTCGCCGATTTCCTGGGCATCCCGCTGGGAACCGTGAAGACACGCACGCGGAGCGGCCTGGGCCGACTCGCCGCTGCGCTCGAAGGAGAACTGGAGTGACCGACCGCCTCGAACTACGCGACCTGCTGCCAGACGACGTCGGCCCGGACGAGCTGGCCCGCCTGGCCCGCGTGCACGAGCTGCTCGTGTCCGCAGGCGCGCCCGCCGAGCTGCCACCGCACCTGGAGAGCGCCCCGCGCACTGGTCGCACGGGCGGCGGGGCAACCGTCCTCCCGCTCGACCGGTCGCGCTGGCGCACCATCGCCATGACAGCGGCTGCAGCGGCCGCCGTCCTGTTCGGCGTCGGCTTCTTCAGCGGCTGGGCAGCGAAGGACACCGGCTTCAGGGCCGCGTTCGGCCCGGTGCCGATGCGGGGGGCCGGCGCGACGAGCAAGGCGATCGCCGAGATCTGGGTCGCCCCGGCAGACAAGGCGCTCAACTGGACGTCGAAGCTGAAGGTGCGCGGCCTGCCCGAGCTGGGCAAGGACAGCTACTACGCGCTCTACCTGACCGACGCGAAGACCGGCAGGAAGATCCTCGTGTGCACGGCCTTCTCGGTGCACGCGGGCGTCACGACCGTTACCTTCAACTTCCCCGGCGAGGCGAAGGACCGCGGCTGGCTGATCGTCTCGGAGACGCCGGGGCCGAACGGCACCGAGATCGCGAAGCCGGTGCTCTGGACGGAAGCCGAGCGCAGCTCGGGCACCGCCTGACCGAACACGCCTGGCGCGGCAGCACCTGCGGCTCAGGGGCCGCTGCGGCCGTTCTGCAGGAAGGCGGCGTGCGTGATCGGCATCTGCGTCGAGAACAGCTCCTCGACAGCGGCGGCGAACATGCGGATCTCGCGCTGGGCCGTCTCGGCGTTACGTAGCGAGAGGAAGTTCATCAGCGCGCGGGCGTTCACCGTCCAGAAGAACTCGGTGTAGATGCCCACCGGCAGCACGGCACGCGCGATCTCGCGGGCGATGCCTTTGTCGACGAGGCCCTGATAGGTGGCGAAGGCGCTGCGGTAGCTCTGCTCGAGCGCGGCGCGCGTCTCGGCGGCGAGCTCGTCGGGCACCCGCTCGAAGGTGTAGGCGCCCGGCTTGCCGACCTGGGTGCGCACGTCCTCGGGCGCGGGCACGTAGAAGTCGTCCTTCGCCTCGGCGTAGCGCATCGAGAACTCGTTGTACGAGCCGATGCGGTGCCGGAACCACTCGCGCGCGACGAAGATCGGGCAGCGGACGTGGAAGCGGAACGCGTTGTGCTCGAACGGGGTGCCGTGGCGCTCGCGCATCAGGAAGCGGACGAGGCCGGCGTCGGAGTCGTCCATCGCCTCCTTGCGCCGCGCGAAGCTGACGCGGGCGGCGTTGACGACCGAGAGGTCGTCGGCGAGAGAGCCGTCGAGCCGCACGAAGCCGTGGTCGAGAACGGGGATCGCTTCGGCGGAGGGGGGCGCGCTCATCGTGGGCCAAGCTAGCAACCGCCCCGGCCGACCGCGGCGCGTGCGGGCCGGCGGCGTCGGAAACGCGAGAGGCCCCGGCTGCTGCCGGGGCCTCTGGTGTCTCGCTGGGAGAGGGAGATCAGGTGCAGCCGCAAGGCTGCGAGAGCAGTCCCTGCTAGCCGGTCGCGACGACGTTCAGCGTGGCGGCGGTGGCGACGGTCATCTGCGGCGACGTGGTGGCGCAGGAGACGGAGCCCGTGGTGTTCACGCACGAGTACCAGGTGCCGGCCGCGACGAGCTGGGCCTTGACCGTGGTTGCGGTCGCGGGGCTGATCGTGAACGTGACGGCGTCGATGTTCGACGGGTTCGAGCCGTTCAGCGTGTACCCGACCGAGGTGACGCTGTAGCCGGACACGGTGCCGGTGCCCTGGCCGGCCTGCGTCGACGGCACGGTGTTCGACGCGGTGAACGCGTACGAGCCACCGGCGACGACCGCAACGGCGGTGGCGGCACCCATGAGACCCTTCAGACCAAGAAGCTTGAGCATGATTTCGACTCTCCCCGTGAGCGGAACGAAATAGCTGACACCCCTGTTGTACGAGGCCGGGGTGGGACCAGGGGTGCGTCTCGGTGTGAACGAGGTAGGTACGAGGCTCCCGTTCCGGGCGCGGCAATCCGGGCCAGCGGCCGAATGTCCGGCCGTTTGACTCCAGGCAGGGAGGCAACCCCGGTGCAGCACACCCAGGCGAGCAAACCGTTCCTGCTACGCGGGAAGGCCGTCGAGCTCCGGCTCCGCCGACGTCCCGGCACGCGCCTGCACGATCAACGGCAGCGCGAGCGGGCAGGCGTCGCTAGAACAGCTTCTTGAGGACGCCGAGCGCCTGCTGGTTCCACGGCACCCGGTGCGTGACGCCGGCCGAGCCCCACTCGCCGCGGTGGGCCATGTACCAGTCGTAGGTGTCGATCAACGTCTGCGCGTTGGAGAGCCGCGGCTCCCAGCCGAGCTGCCGCTCCGCCTTGCCGATGTCCACGAACGAGTCCTTGTGGGCCGTCTTGTAGTGCCACTCGGCGAGCGGCGAGAGGTGCGCCAGCTCGAGGCCGCGCAGCCCCACCTCGGCCACCTTCGCCGGGAACGGGAACAGCTTCGAGCCGGAGCTGGCGTGCGCGATCAGCGCGCCGAGATCCTCGCGCACCGTGCCGAACTCCTTGGCGCCGATGTTGAACGTCTCGCTGACGGCCTCGGGCCGCTCACCCGCGCGCACGATCGCATCGACGAGGTCGCTGACCGCGAGCAGCTGGTAGCGGTTGTGGCCGCTGCCTAGGATCGGGATGCGCCGGCCCTCGCGGATCCAGTCGAAGAGGATCTCGAACACGCCGAGGCGCTCGGGGCCGAGGAAGGTCTTCGGCCGGATGATCGCGGTCTCGATACCGGCGGCCGCGCGGACGGCCTGCTCGGCCTGGATCTTCGACTCGCCGTACCAGCCGACGCCGTGCACGGGGAAGTCCTCGAACAGCGGGTGCACCTTCGGCACGCCGTAGACCGCGGTGGACGAGATGAGGACGACGCGACGGACGCCCGCCTCGCGCGCGGCAGCGACGACGTTCTCGGTGCCGGTGACGTTGACCGAGAGGATGTTCTCGCGCTTCGCCTGGATCGGCAGCGCGGCGGCAGCGTGCACCACGACATCGGCACCGGCGACGAGGCGCGCGACAGCGGCGGTGTCGCGGATGTCGCCGCGGTGCTCGTCGACAGCAGCCTCGAGGCCCGCATCGTCAAGCGGCGCGATGTCCAGCGAGCGCACCTGGTGGCCATCGGCGAGCAAGCGCCGGGAGAGGTGCAGGCCGAGGAACCCGGCGCCGCCCGTGATCGCCCAGAGGCTCACGGGCGCACCGGCGCAGCCGTGACGGAGACAGGTGCGGGCGCCACCCCGGGCGCGAGAGGCGCGGCGGCCGCGGGAGTGGCAGGGGGAGAGGCTTGCTTGGGCACAGGTGGCTCCGAGTTGACGAGGATCGCGGCGAGCAGGAGGACGGCGGCAACCACCGCGCTCTCGCCGAGGAGGCTGCGCTGGAGCCTACCGACGAAGCCGTCGCGGCCGGGCTGCTCGACCACGGGGCGGACGAACGTGTGGTGGAAGCCACCCCACAGCAGCGCGAGGGCGACGAGCAGCAGCTTGACGATCAGCACGTTGCCGTACGTTGTCTCCCAGAGGTCGGTGACCGCGGTGAGCCGGCGGATCGTCAGGTACGTGCCGGCGCCGACGACCAGCACGACGAGCACCGTGGCGAGCTTCGAGAAGCGCAGGAAGGCGGTGCGGCGCAGCTCGGGCGCCGTCCACCACAGGCAGAGCGCCAGCGCCGAGAGGCCGCCGACCCACACCTGGGCTGCGGCGACATGCACGTAGTCGGCAAGCACGCTGCCCCAGGCAGCCGGCCCGGTGGAGGAGTGCCCGGAGAGCGAGAGCCCCGACGAGAGCGCGAGCGTCAGCACCAGCGCGATCCACAGCGGCCGCTCGCTGTCGCTGAGCCAGCTGAGCACGATCAGGGCGCTGACGACGACGAGGCCGAGCGTCAGCGCGATGAACGCCTGCCCGAAGCGCGTGCCGTTAGCGAGCGGCGAGACGTCGCCATAGAGGAAGTCCGAGAACGGCACCTGCAGGACGTTGGAGGCACGCAGCAGGAAGCCGATGATGCCGACCTCGAGCGCCACAACCACCGAGGCGCCAAGGAAGATCGTCAGGGCGCGGCGCAGGCGCGGGGGCAGCTCGAGGCCGCGCAACACGACGAGCCGGAAGGCGAGCCCACCGCCGAGGAACGCGAGCGCCAGGAAGTAGACCCAGCGCACCACTTGCTCGTCGGAGCCCGGGCCGGTGGTGCCGTACGCCGCGGTCGCGGGCGGCGCCGGGTAGCGCACGCCGAACGTGTAGACGCCCGAGACGAGGTGGCCGTCGAGCGCCGAGAGCGTCCGCCAGCGCACCGTGTAGCCGCCCTTCGGCGGGTCGAGCAGGTCGGCGACGAGCACGCGGTCGCTCTCGCCGAGGCGCGGTGGCCCCGAGACGAGCTGGCCCGTGCTGCTGAGCACCTGGATCGAGGTGGGAAGCACCTTGAGCGGGCCGCTGAAGTGCAGCTCGATGCGGGTCGGCGTCGTGTTGAGCCGCTGGCCGGGCTCGGGCTGCGACGCGCCGAGGATGGCGTGCGCTGCTGCGAGCGCAGGCAGCGCGAGCGCGACCGCGGCCGCGACGATGACCAGGGGGAGCAGCCGCCGCAACGGCACGGGCCGCCTCACTTCGCCACCCTGGCCTCGGGCGAGATGTGGCCGAAGATCGCCGCGATGTCGCGGTGGCACAGCAGCAGCACGGCGATGAAGAAGAACACTGCCGCCAGCCCGAGCGAGAAGAAGCGGCTGCGGGGCAAGAACGAGAGACCGATCGGGAAGACCGCGGCCCCGATCGCGGCCCAGCCCTCGAGGTGGTGCAGGAACGAGGAGCGGCTGAAGAGCCAGCCCTGCGACTCGTGGAGCAGCGTCGCCGAGCCGCTGACGAGGAAGGCGGCCGCGACGGTGAGCGTCCAGAGCGGCGAGCGCAGCTTGCCGCGCGCCAGGCCCAGCAGGCAGGCGCCCGCGAACATCATCGCCTGGGCCCAGATGCCGTGGGCGATCATGTGCACGGTCGAGGTCGTGAAGAAGACGCTGACGGCCCACATGAACATGCCCATCCCGAAGAGGAAGCCGGGCCAGAGGTAGGCGCGCCACGCGCGCTTGCGCCACACCTCGGGCCCCACCGCGACCTCGCAGACGAGGAACAGGCCGAGCAGGATGAAGCCGGTCGAAAACAGCCAGTGGACGACCTCGGGAGGCGGCTGCATCAGGCGTCCTCCTCCCCGGCAAGGTCCTCGAGCAGCGGCAGCGCGACGAACCAGTGGAAGAGGATCCCGACGAGGATCACCAGGAGCGGCGGCTCGCCGAGCAGGTACCAGAAGCCGCCCTTGCCGTACGGGTGCAGGAAGGTGATCCGCCAGGGCTGGACGAACGCCCAGGCGAGGCCGGCCAGCGACGTCAGCGGCCCGACGCCGGCCACCACCAGGCCACGCCGCGACCTCCGTGCAACGGCGGGAACGATGCGATCGATGCGTGCTGCCACTGGCGTCTCCTCCCCGAGCTGGTTGCGGCACGCCGCCTGCTGGCGACGCGCGACGGCTACGCGGGCAGGAGTGGCGGCGGCCGCTGGTGCAGCGAGCTGACGAGCAGGCGCAGGACCGGCGAGGCGGCGACGCCCATCGGGCGCTGCACGGGGGCGGCGACGAGGCCGGCGACGAGCCCGCGGCCTCGCT
>CANNRA010000081.1 GCA_947507735.1 Actinomycetota bacterium | reverse complement strand
TGCGGCCGGTGGCGCTACTGCGGCCTGCTGCGCTACTGCGGGCGGCCGGGCTGCCCGGGGCGGGCCGGCGGCTGCCAGTCGGCGGCACCCGGCTCCCAGGGGCTTGGCTTGCCGGTGCCCGGCTTACAGCAGTCAACGGGGCAGCTGTCGTGGCTCGGGCCGAGGTCGCCCAGCGCCCGCTTCGGCAGCGCCGGGTCGAGCCGCTCCTGCACCAGCTCGCGCAGCATCGCCACGAATAGCGGGTGCGTGCCAACGCTGGGGGCGCGCACGTAGCCGAGCTCGAGCTGCTCGGCGATCAGCTTCGCCTCCTCGTCGAGGTCGAACAGCACCTCCATGTGGTCGCTGACGAAGCCGATCGGCACGACGACCACGTCGCGGACGCCCGCCTCCTTCAGCGCCGGCAGGTGGTCGCAGATGTCCGGCTCGAGCCAGGGCATGTGCGGTGCGCCCGAGCGGCTCTGGTAGACGAGCTGCCAGCGGCTCTCGGCCACGTCGGCGCCCTCGGCGACCAGGCGCGCTGTCTCGCGCAGCTGCAGCTCGTACTTCGACGCGTCGGCCATCGGCCCGGGAATCGAGTGCGCCGTGAACACGACGTTCGCCGCGTCGCGCCGCTCCGCCGGGATCTCGGCCAGCGCGCGCGTGACGATGTCCACGTTGGCGGCGATGAAGCCGGGGTGGTTGTAGAACATCCGCACCTTCAGCACCTCGGGCGCGTCGTCGCCGAGCGCCTGCTGCGCGTCGTAGATGTTCTCGCGGTACTGGCGGCAGCCCGAGTAGCAGGAGAAGCCGGTGGTGTAGATCGCGAGCGCCCGCTTGATTCCCTGGTCGCGCATCGCGCCCAGCGCGTCCGGCAGGGTCGGGTCCCAGTTGCGGTTGCCGTAGAAGATCGGCAGGTCGATGCCGTGCGCGTCCAGTTCGCTGCGCAGCGCCGCGATCAGGTCGCGGTTCTGCCCGTTGATCGGGCTGACGCCGCCGAACAGCTCGTAGTGGTGCGCCACCTCCAGCAGCCGCTCGCGCGGGATGCCGCGCCCGCGCGTCACGTTCTCGAGGAAGGGCATCACGTCGTCCATGCCCTCGGGCCCACCGAACGAGACCAGGATGATCGCGTCGAAGAAGGCGTCCGGATGGCTGCTGACGGAGCCGTCGGCGGGGGGCTTGAGAGCGGAGGCGGGCATGTGCTGACGGTAGCAACGGGCACCCCGTCTGACCGCGGGGGAGGCGACCTGCCGTGACGCGGCTAGCTGAGCCCGGTCGGCCAGGGCTGCGAGCGATCCGTGCGGATGTCCAGCGCACCGCCGGCGACGCAGTCGGCCGACCAGTAGAGCGGCGCGTTCTTGCGGGCGGACGGATACACCCACGTCACCCGGAACTGCGCGAGCGCCACCGCGTCGTCGTGCGTTGCCCCGAGCTGCTCGGCCACCCACGCCATCCACTGCATGCCGCCGCACTCGGCCTTCGCCTCGGCGCGCGGGTCGCCAAAGGCGGTGCCGCCGCGCGTCGTGCCGCCCGCGACCCCGCCCAGGTGCAGCGCCTCGTGCGCGAGCGTCTCCAGTGCGCCGGCCATGGTGGCATAGCTGTCGATGTAGGCCTTGGTGCTGCTGGCGAGTGCGAAGGTCGGCGTGCGGCCCGGGTCGTTGAGGCCACCGGTGTAGCAGGGCACCGCCGGGCCGGGCGTCGAGGTCATCACCTGCAGCGGCACGGTCACCGTCTTCGTCACGGTGCGGAAGGTGGTGCGGCGCTTGCCGGGGCGCTTCGGGTCGGGCCCGAGATCGACCTTCACCCGGGTCGTCACCTGCTTCGTCGTCTGCACCACGGTCGTTGCCGTGACGAGCGGGCTGCACTTCGTCGGCTTGGCCGCCGCCTGGGCGAACGTCTGGAGGCCGCTGCACGTGACGGGCGAGAGCTCGGTGAACGTCTCCGTGCTGATGGCAGGGGCGGAGCCGCCCGACGTGGTCACCGTCACGCCGACGTAGCCGAGCTCGAGCTCGGGGTTGACGCCGCGCTCGCGCGTCAGCTTCGTCCAGTCGGTCGCGCCTTCGCAGCGCACCGTCACGGGCCTACCGGCGATGTGGCTGGCGATGGTCGAGGCGACCTGCTCGAGGGGGCTGCGGTGCTGCGGGTCAGCCCAGGGCAGCCCGGCGCTCGGCGACACGGTGGACGTGTCGGCACGGGCTGTCGTCGCGCCGACGCCGGCGAGCGCTGCGGCTGCGACGGCCACGAGCAGGGCGACGGGGACGGCGGCGGGACGGCGCGTCGGCACGGCATCAGGGTACTTCGTGCGGGCACAGCGGCCCGCGCCGATTCGGGCATCTCGCCTGCGTCAGAAGGCGCGCAGCAGGTCGTCGATGCCCACGCCCACCCCGGTGTAGGTCGCGGCGAAGCCGACGGAGTAGGCGGCGGAGGCGAAGAGGATGCGCCGCCGGGTGAGGGGTCGGCTGCCGGCGAGGCGCGCGACCGCCGCGACGATCACTGTCCCGATCAGCCCGGCTGCGATCGTGAAGAGGATGTCCGAGTCGCGGGTGACCCAGCCGACGGGCCGGCGCAGCAGGCGCCCGTGGCGCAGCCGCTCCAGCCGCGTCTCGAGCCGAGAGCCGTGTCCTTCGATCCAGCTCTGCCAGCGCCGCTGCAGCCAGGTGCAGCAGGCGATGTTGACGAGTGTGAAGCCGATGGCGGCGGCGCCCAGCACGAGATACCACGGGAACCACACGGCGAGAGCGACCACGGCGGGCCCGAGCACGAGGTCGTCGAGAAAGGCGTACGCCCCGACCGCGGCGCCGGCCAGCGTACGGGTCAGCGCCGGGAGCGAGCGGCGGCTCATCCCCGCCGGCCCCGTTGCACCGAGCGGCGCCGTCGCACGTGCTTGCCGAACTCGACGGCGAGGAAGGGAATGGCGGCGAGGCCGATCGTCGCGGCGAGCTCGGCTGGCCCGAGCGCGACCGTCCCGAACGGCTCGTGCAGCGGTGAGACGTAGAGGGTCGCTGCGAGCAGCACAAGCGACGCCAGGACGCCCCCCACCAGGTGCCGATTGCCCGAGACGCGCCAGGCAGCTGCGTCGGTCGAGCGGCAGGAGAAGACGAAGGCGAGCTCCGCGAGCGCGATCGTCGTGAATGCCATCGTCCGGGCCACGTCGGCGTCGATCGTCCGTCCGATCAGGAACGCCGCCAGGCCAGCTCCGCCGACGAGCGCGCCGACGCCGGCCAATGCGGCGGCCAGAGCGGGCGGCACGATCCGGGTGCGATTGCGCGGCCCGTGTGCCATCGTCTCGGCGGACGCGGGATCGCGCGCGAGCGCAACGGCCGGAATCCCGTCGGTGAGGATATTGACCGTCAGCACCTGGACGACGCTCATCGGCGCGCCGAGGCCGGCCGCGATGGCGATGGCGAAGAGCACCACCTCGCCGAGGTTGGCCGAGAGCAGGAAGACGACAACCTTGCGGACGTTGTCGGCGATGCGGCGGCCCTCGCGCAGGGCCGCGACGATGGTGGCGAAGTCGTCGTCGGTGAGCACGATCGCCGAGGCGCCGCGGGCTGCCTCCGTCCCCGAGAGTCCCATCGCGATGCCCACATCGGCCTGGCGCAGAGCGGGCGCGTCGTTGACGCCGTCGCCGGTGACCGCGACGACCGCGCCGGCCTCCTGCAGCCCCTCGACGAGACGGAGCTTCTCCTCGGGGGTGACGCGTGCGAAGATGTCGTCGGCCCCGAGACCGAGTGCGTGGCCGATCGCTCGCGCGGTCTCCGGGTGGTCGCCGGTGAGCATCTTGACGGCCACACCGGCCCGTCGCGCCTCCTGCAACGCGGCCGGGGCTGAGGCCCGCAGGGGATCGTGGATCGCGACCAGACCGAGCAGCCGGAGCTCCCGGTCGAGGTGGTCGCCTGCGAGGACTGCGCCCTCGGGAAGCTCGCGATCGGCCACGGCCAGCACGCGGAGCCCGCTGCCGGCCCACTCCAGAGCGCGCAGCTCGAGCACGGCGAGTTCTGCCGGCCGGCTCGTCGCCTGCGCCAGCAACAGCTCCGGCGCTCCCTTGGTGAATGCTCGCAGCCCGCCTGTCGCGCCGGCGTAGACGACCGTCATCCGCTTGCGTGCGGACTCGAACGGCACCTCGTGCACGTGCTGCCACTGCTCGAGCAAGTCGCCGCGGGAGATGCCACGCTCCATCGCCGCCAGCAGGAGCGCGACATCGACCGGATCACCTGCGGCGCGCACGTCGGTATCGCTCGCGAGCAGCTCGGCGCTCGACGCCAGGACTGCAGCCGCGAGCAGCTCGCTCTCGCTCACGCCGGCAGCCGGGTAGGCGTCCGCCAGGCGGAGCCGGTTCTCGGTCAGCGTGCCCGTCTTGTCGGTGCAGATCACGGTGACCTCGCCGATCGTCTCGATCGCGGAGAGGCGACGGACGATCGCGCCGCGGCCGGCCATCTCGCGGGCACCGAGGGCGAGCGCGACCGTCACCGTCGCCAGAAGTCCCTCCGGTACCGCCGCAACCGCGACCGCGACGCCGACGAGGAAGGCCTCGTGCAGCGACGAGCCGTAGGCGAGCATGGCGCCGGCCAGCGCGAGCGTGAGCAGCACGCCGCCACCGACCATCGTCCTGGCGAGACCGCCGAGCCGCCGCTGCAGGGGCGTTGGCGGCGGCTTCGCCTCGGCGGCGAGCCGGGTGACGCGTCCGATCTCGGTGGCGTCGCCGGTCGCACTGACTATCGCCGTCCCGCGGCCGCGCGTGATTGCCGTGCCAGCGAACACCATCGACGTCCGCTCGGCGAGCGGCGTCGCCGTGGCGACCGGCTCTGCTCCCTTCTCAACCGGCAGTGACTCCCCGGTCAGCGCCGACTCGTCGATCTCCAGGCGCACGCCCGAGAGGACGCGGCCGTCTGCCGCGACGCGCTCGCCCTCGCGCAGCACGAGCACGTCGCCCGGCACGATCTCCTCGGCCGGGACATCTCGCTCGGTGCCGTCGCGGACGACGCTCGCCCGCTGCCTGAGCCCCTCGTGCAGCGACTGGATCGCGCGCTCGGCGGCCGCCTCCTGCGTGAAGCCGAGGGCGGCGTTGAGCACGACGATCGTGCCCATCACGCCCGCCTCGAGCTCGTCGCCGATCGCAGCCGAGATCGCCGCCGCTGCGACGAGCAGCCCGACGAGCGGGTCGGCGAACTGGCGTAGGAGGAGCACCGCGAGCGACGAGCGCCGGGCGGTGGTGATCCGGTTGGCGCCGTGGAACGCAAGGCGCCGTGAGGCCTCTGCGGCCGTCAGGCCCGTGGAGCAGTCGCCGAGCAGGGCTGCCGTGACGCCGTCAGCCGTGTCGGCATGGGCTGCCCCCGCCGCGGACGGGATCGCAATCGCTCTGCTCCTGCGCATCGCACCCTCGCTCGCTGTCGCGTGGCGGTGCTGCCAGGGGCGGTTGCCTCTGGCAGCACCATGTCACGGCGAAGTATCGACGACAGTCAGGGCTGCGGCCGGGGCGGGCCGGGGCGGCCCCGGCCACGAACCCGGCCAGCCAGGTCTTCTACTTCTTGAAGCTATAGAGCGCGCAGGGCGACGCTGCGCAGCGGGGATTGCGCGCGGTCTTCTGGTAGTCGACGGCCTTGATCTTCTCGCCGCTGGCGACCGGGAGCTGAACCTTGAAGACGCTGGTCAGGAGCTGCGCGAGGCCGGGGCCAGCCGCGCCGAAGGCAGATGCAAGCGCTGCTTCCAGTGCGAGCTTGTTGCTCGGTGCGGCGAGCACATCGCTGATCGTCTTGTTGATGAACTCTTTCAGGAGCTTGCCGTCATTGGAGATGGTGATCGAGCCGATCGAGACGACTGTGTCCTGGTAGCGGAAGTTGAGTCCCTTGGCGGCGGTCGGCGGCCCGAAGGTCAGGTGCCCCGAGATGTTCTTGAGCGTGATCGTGAAGTTGCGATCGAGTCCAAGGCATTCGGCGCTGAGGTCTGCCTTGCGAACAGTCGTGAACGAGAGATCGCTGACCTTGAAATCGGCACGGGTGGTGAACGGGTCGCCGACGCTTTCAAGTGAAGCAGTGAAACCCGAAATAGAGATCTTCTGATCGAGTTTGAATTCTGCATTGAAGCGAACCGGCGGTGTATCCAGGTTGATCGGCACTTCGGCCTTGTTGACGAAGCACGTCTTGCCGGCTGACGTGTCGGCGGCGAACGACTGATCGAAGGTGACGTCGCTGGTGAAGGTCGAGGGCAGCGCCTTCTGAGCAATGGTGGCGTCGAACGCTCTGGCAGGCGCGGAAACGCCGTGCGTCGGCAAGGTGGCGCTGTGCTGCTGGGTCGGCAGCGTCGCGGCAATGCCAACGCTGGCGTGGCCCGGTGCGGCCGTCTTCGCGGCGACGGCCTTGGTGGCAGGCAGCGCAGGCTTGGTGGGTGTTGTGACCGTCGCCTGCGTGAGCGTCGGGGTGGCGCCGCCGGCTTTCACCGGTGCTGCATTCGCTGCTGCCAGGGCGCCGCCGGCCGCGGCCAGTGCGAGTGCTGCACCGGCAGTAGCGAGAAGTCCCGTCGTTGAAAGCCGCATCCACATCTCATTTCGGTCGGAAGGTGCGGCCAGTGTATGGCTCTGCGGTATCGAGGCGAAACTCTGCACAGCTTCTCGCGTCTATGCCAGCCGAATTCACCCGGCAGCGGTTTGTCTTTCGTATGTATTACCGTCGCTGTTGATTAACGCTTCGCTAAGCGGTCGGTGCTGGCGAACAGCGAGTGGCAACGATCGGCCCATATTTGTTCTGAACGGCCGGCCGGACGGCCGGATCGGTCGTCGGGACGGAGCGGCCCCGGAGTCGAACCAGGCAAGCCGTGGGTTACACGACCGGGACGGTTTTGAAGACCGTCTGGGCCACCGGGCCCGTGCCGCTCCGCCGGCGAGCCTAGCTGTCGTCGGCAGCGCGCGGGCGGCGCCGCCCCGGCCGGTAGCCTTCCGCCGCATGGGTGCGCAGGCCAGGATTCACGAGCTGCTCGCAGCGGGGCAGACCGTCTCGTTCGAGTTCTTCCCGCCCAGGGCGGAGGCCGACGACGTGGCGCTGCACGCGACGCTGCGCGAGCTGGAGCCGCTCTCGCCCTCCTACGTGTCGGTGACCTATGGCGCCGGCGGCTCGACCCGGGAGCGCACGCACAAGCTCGTCGTCGAGATCGCGCGTGACACCTCGCTGACGGCGATGGCGCACCTGACCTGCGCTGCGCACTCGCACGCCGAGCTCGAGCACCTCGTGGGCCGCTACGCCGACGCGGGCATCCGCAACATCCTCGCGCTGCGCGGCGACCCGCCCACCGACGCGAACCTGCCGCCCGGCGAGCTCGACCACGCGCTCGACCTGGTGCGCCTCGTCCGCGCGGCCGGCGACTTCTCGATCGGCGTCGCCGCCTTCCCCGAGCCGCACCCTGCCTCGCCCAGCCTGGAGGCCGACCGCTTCCGCCAGGCCGAGAAGCTGGCGGAGGCCGACTTCGGCGTCACGCAGCTCTTCTTCGAGGCACGCCACTACTTCGACCTGCTCGAGAGCCTCGACAAGCTCGGCGTGCGCAAGCCGATCGTGCCGGGGATCATGCCGGTGGAGCGGATCGCGCAGATCGAGCGGATGGTCGCCTTGCAGGGCTCCGAGTTCCCCGTGTGGCTGCGCGACAGGCTGGAGGCGGTGGGCGACGACCCGGAGGCGGTGCGCCAGGCCGGCCTGGAAGAGGCCGCGAAGCTGTGCCGGGAGCTCCTCGACGGCGGCGCGCCGGGCCTCCACTTCTACACGTTGAACCGCTCGCGCGCGACGCGCGAGATCGCCGCGCTGCTCGGCCTCTAGCGGCCCTTCGCGGCCTGCTCGGCGGCGTGGCGCTCGGTGGCCTTCGCCTGGGCGTTCTGGATCGTCGCCTTCAGCTCGGCAGCGCCGGCCTTCATCGTCTTCCACGCCTGCTGCGGCGCGGCAAGCTGGCCGTTGAAGTGCGGGATCACCTTGCGGGCGATCAGATCGGTGGAGCGCAGCTGGCCCTCGCGGCCGCCCCAGTCGCCGATGGTGAGCAGGAAGCTGCCGAAGCCGCCCGACTTCTCCTCGAGGTTCTCGATGTGGCGGATCGCGTCGGCCGGGGTGCCGATGACGGCGAACTTGCTCTCGATCAGCTCGTCCACGGCCTCGTTGACATCGGTGATCGAGAGGTCGATCGGCATGCCGCTGAGCGAGCCCATGTACTCGCGCCACTCCATCAGGCCGTGGCGCATGTCGCGGCGTGCCTCCTCGAACGTGTCGGCGACGTAGAGCGCGCCGCACACCGCCCACTCGTCGCGTGAGACCTGCTTGCCGTGCTCGGCGGCCATCTCCTCGGCCACCTGCCAGAGGTTCGCGAGCACCTCGATGCCGGCAGGCGAGGCGGCGCCCACCGAGAGCATCCCCAGCCCGTGGCGTCCGGCGAGGCGCGGCCCCGACGGCGAGATCGCCGCCGCCACCGAGATCGGGAAGTGCGGCTGCTGGTACGGCAGCACGTGCAGCGTCGCGTCGCGCATCGTGAACCAGTCGGTCTCGCGCGTGACGGGGCCGTCGTTGGCGAGCAGCGCCATCATCGCCTCGAGGCCCTCCTCGGCCATGCGGCGCGTCTCGCTCGGCTCGATGCCCATGGCGATCGCGTCGCTCGCCAGCGAGCCCGGGCCGATGCCCATCATCATGCGGCCGCGCGTCAGGTGGTCGAGCAGGATGAGGCGGTCGAGCAGGATGTGCGGGTGGTGGTAGGCGAGCGAGTTGACGCCCGTGCCGAGCCGGATGTGGCGCGTGCGCTCGGCCGCGGTGGCGAGGAACAGCTCCGGCGCCGAGATGATCTCCCAGCCGCCCGAGTGATGCTCGCCGACCCACGCCTCGTGGTAGCCGAGCCGGTCGCAGTGCTGGATGAGCTCCAGGTTGCGCTCGAGGAGCAGCGTCGGGCTCTCGCCCGGCGACTGGATGGGCGGGATGAAGAGTCCGAAGCGCATCGCACGACCCTAACGGGCGGGCGGCGGCGGCGCTAGCGGGCAGTGCGGCGCAGCACGCGCACGTCGCCGTCGCGGCGGGTGATGCCGTCGCTGTCGAAGCGCTCCAGCAGCAGCTGCGCCACCTTGCGCGAGGTGCCGACGAGGTCGCGGAAGCGGGCGAGCGCGATGCTGCCCTCGCGCTCGCACTCGTCCACCAGCACGCGGCGGCCGATGTCGTAGGTGGCGCGTGCCACGGCCTGGCCGTCGCCGACGCGGACGAGCTGCCCCGCGGCCTCGAGGTGGCGCGCCAGCGTCGTGGACGGGACGGGGACGGCGCCCGACTCGGCGATCTCCAGGGCGAGCAGCAGCTCCACGGCGGCGGCCGCGTCGGCGGGGGAGAGGGTGGCTGCGACGCCAGGCGAGAAGACCTTGCCGTCGCGCTGGTCGAGGGCGAGCAGCGGCAGCAGGGCGGTGGCGGTGGCGCTCCCGGCGGGTGCGCCTGCTGCTGCG
>CANNRA010000080.1 GCA_947507735.1 Actinomycetota bacterium | reverse complement strand
TGCGGCGGCGCTCGGCGGGCGCGCCGGGGTCGTCGGGGCGCTGCTGCTCGCCTACTTCAGCGCGTACCCCTCGTACCCGGCCGCCGCGACCTCGTCGCACTTCTCGCGGTAGGTGCCGACGCCGCCGATGTAGGGCATGAACACGCGCGGCTTGCCCGGGATGTTGGCGCCCATGTACCAGGTGTCGTCGTGCGGGTGCAGCGTTGAATCGCCCAGCTCGCGGCAGTGGTCGACCCACGCATCCTCGGCGTCGAGCTCGGGCTCGATCGTGTGCAGGCCGTTCTGCTCGAGGTACGCGATCGTGTCGCTGACGAAGTCCACGTGCTGCTCGATCGAGACGAGCATGTTGCTCAGCACCGACGGGCTCTGCGGGCCGGTGATCGTGAAGAGGTTCGGGAAGCCGTGCGAGCCGAGGCCCAGGTAGGTGCGCGGGCCGGCCGACCACTTCTCCTTCAGCGACACGCCATCGCGGCCGCGGATGTCGATGTTGAAGAGCGGCCCCGTCATCGCGTCGTAGCCGATCGCGAAGACGATCGCGTCGACCTCGACCTCGTCCTGCGTCGTCTGGACACCCGTTGCCGTGATGCCCGTGATCGGATTCGTCTTCGCGTCGTAGAGCGTGATGTTGTCGCGGTTGTAGATCTCGTAGTAGCCGGTGTCGACGCACATCCGCTTGGTGCCGAAGAAGTTGCGCGGGCAGAGCAGCTCGGCCGTGGCCGGATCCTTGACGATGCCGCGGATCTTGTTGCGCACGAACTCGGCGATGATCTCGTTCGACTCGCGGCTCATCAGGACGTCGGTGAAGGCGACGAGGAAGGTGAAGCCACCCAGCTGCCAGCGGCGCTCCAGCTCGGCGTGGACATCGTCCAGCGGCGTGTCGGCGATCGCGGTGGTGCCCGGCTCGAAGACGTCGCCAGCCAGCGAGACGCGCGCCTTCTGGCGGCGCTCCGGGTACTGCGCCTTGACTGCCGCTTCCTCGTCGCGATCCTGCGGCCGGTTCCAGGCGGGGATCGAGTAGTTCGGCGTGCGCTGGAACACCGTGACGTGCTCGGCCACCTTGACGATCTGCGGCGTCGCCTGGATCGAGGTCGAGCCGGTGCCGATCACCGCGACGCGCTTGCCGGTGAAGTCCACGCCCTCATGCGGCCAGAGGCCGGTGTGGTACCAGTCGCCCTGGAAGGAGTCGAGGCCTGTGAAGTCCGGCAGCTTCGGCACCGACAGGCAGCCGACCGCCATCACGCAGTAGCGCGCGGCGTAGCGCTCGCCCGTGTCGGTGGTGATGCTCCAGCGCTCGCTCGCCTCGTCCCAGTGGGCGGCCTCGACGCGCGTCAGGAAGCTGATGTCGCGGCGCAGATCGTGCCGGTCGGCGACGTGGTTGATGTACTCGAGCAGCTCCGGCTGCGGGGCGAAGCGCTCCTTCCACTGCCACTCCTGCTCGAGCTCCTTGTCCCACGAGTACGAGTAGGTGACGCTGTGCACGTCCACGCGCGCGCCCGGGTAGCGGTTCCAGTACCAGGTGCCGCCAACGTCATCGCCGGCCTCGATCACGCGGAAGCTCAGTCCCATGGCTCGCAGCCTGGTGATCAGGTACATCCCCGAGAAGCCCGCCCCGACGACGAGGACATCGAGCTCGACAGGCGGGGCGCCTGCCTGGGCGGTGGTGGAACGAGGTGAGGCGTCGGGCATGGTGATCGGGTCCTTCCGCGGCATCGCTGAGCGTGTGTCGCGCAGTCTGACACGGTGCGGCCTCCGTTTCAGCAAGAGCCACCGGGCCGCGTAGGATCCCGCGCGACGCGTCGCGCTGGTCGGCGGCGCCACCTACTTCCCAAGGAGCCCCTCGCATGCAGCTCGGCCTCACCATCACGTCCATCTCGCTCCAGGGCGCCGAGGCGCTGCTCGACGCCGCTGTCGCCAAGTCCGTCGCCGACGGCAAGGTGATGGTCATCGCGGTCTGCGACGCCGCCGGCAACCTGAAGGCCTTCCGCCGCATGGACGGCTCGCCGAACCTGTCGGTGGACATCGCCATCAACAAGGCGTGGACGGCATCCAGCTATGGCTTCCCGACGCACGGCTGGGGTGCCTTCCTCGCCGGCGACGAGGGCGTCCGCCAGATCGCGCACACGCCGCGCCTCGTCACCTTCGGCGGCGGCTACCCGATCATGATCGACGGCCAGCTGGCCGGCGGCATCGGCGTCTCGGGCGGCCACTACACCGAGGACATGGCTGTCGCCGAGGCAGCCCTCGCCGCTGTCGGGCTTGCCTAGCCTGTAGCCGTTCTGCTCGCCGTTCGGCGGCGGCCTACGTGGCCCAGCCGCCGCTGAACGGCACGCTCTGGCCGGTCATGAAGCAGCACTCGTCGCTCGCCAGGAAGACCGCGAGGGCAGCGTCCTCCTGCGGCGTGCCCAGCCGTTGCATCGGCACCTCGCGGCGCAGTCGCTCCTGGAACGCAGGCAGCGCCTGCACCTCGGGCGGGAAGTAGGTGGCGTTGTCGACGAAGTTCTGGGCGATCAGGTTGATCTGCACGCCCTGGGCCGCCACCTCGGTGCCAACCGCCCGCACGTAGGCGATCTGCGCGCCGCGGGCGGCGCTGTAGGTCGACGAGCGCCGCATCCCGCGCAGGGCGGCGGCGCTGCCCATGACCACGATCTTGCCGCTGCCCCGCTCGAGCATCGCGGGCAGCACTGCGCGCACGAGGCGCGGCAGCGGGTCGACGAGGTGCGCGAACACCGTGCGCCACTCCTCGTCGGTGACGGCGGTGGCGGGGGTCGACGGCGCCGGGATCGCCAGGTTCGCGATCAGCACGTCGAGCGGGCGGCCGCCCGCCGTCGCCCGTGCAACCGCAGCCTCGGCGGCGTCGGGTGCGTCCAGCGGCTGCTCGTCGGCGACCACCTCGGCGCCGTGCTCGACGAACGCTGCGCACAGGGCCGGCCCCATGAAGTCCAGGCTCTGCGTCACGAGGACGCGACGGCCGCGCAGGCTCTCTCCGATCAGTGCCACGCGGCGAGTCTAGCCACGCGGGAGCCGCCACCGAGAACCGCCGCCCGCCGCGTTACGCTCCCCGCCAGCACGCCATGTCCAGGGGGAGTGGGAGGAGTTCGCATGACCGCAATCGGTCACGGGCGGCCGGGAGGGCCGCCCGGAGGAGGAGCGCCCGTCGGCCCGCCGCCGGGGTTTGCCCGGCCGGAGTTCAGCATCGTCCCGAAGCTCGGGCTGCCGTTCGTGGCGGCCGTGCTGATCGGGCTGATCACGGTGATCGCCGGTGACTGGCTCTGGGGCCTCACCTGGTTCCACGTCGTCGGTGGCGCCTCCTGGACGGTGATCGACCTGTTCGTCGGCTTCATCGTCGGCCCGATCATCGGGCGCATGTCGGTCCCGGCGCGGATCGAGTTCTCGACACGCTTCATGCCGAAGATGCTGCTGCTGATGCCGACCGTCGTCACGATGACGCTCGCGTCCGGGTTCCAGCTGGCGCGGCACCTCGGCTACCTCGATCCGTCGTACCCGCGCCACGCGTGGATCGTCGCGTCGATGATCGTCGTCGGCGTGATGGCCACCGTCGCGCTCGGCTACCTCGAGCCGGCGAACATCGCCGTGCTGTTCGAGCTGAAGAAGGAGAAGCCGAACGGGCTGGTCATCGACCGGCTGATGAAGCGCTTCATCTACACGTCGGGCATCACCGGGCTCGCGCAGGTGGCGACCCTGATCATCATGACGAGGATCGCGTCGTGAGCGGCCACGGCCACGGCGCCCCGGGCGGCCCGCCGCCGTTCCCGGAGCCCCGCTCCTTCCCGCGCATCACCGAGATCGGGATCCTCTCGATGATCTGCGTGATCGTTGGTGTGATCGTGATGGCGGCGAAGCTGCCGGGCGCGCCGCCGCTCGGGCTGCCCATCGGCCTCATTGTTGCGGCGGCAGTGATCCTGACGATCAACATCGCGGTGCTGGCGCGGCTGCAGGACTTCGCCTGCTACCGCTTCTGGCAGGTGTTCCGCTGGGGTGGTCTCGCCTACCTGATCATCGCGGGGATGATCGAGTACGCGTTCATCTACGACAACACGCGAGGCAGCACGCTCGTGGTGCTGACGCTGCTGCTGGCGCTGTTCAGCGCGAACGTGCCGATCCTGCTGGCGTTCACCGTGGCGCGCTTCGAGACGCGCGTGCGCGCCGGCGAGCGCTAGGCCGCAGCGGCGGGGAAAAGGAGAGGGGCGCCGTCGTTGCGACGGCGCCCCTCGGCCCTGGGGGTGCACGGCTCCCGGTCTAGCCGAGGAACCAGGTCAGCACCGGATACTTCTGGACGAGCCGCGACTTCTCGAGGTAGTGGTCGATGCCGAAGATGCGGCCCGCGCCGAGCGCGCCGAGCGTCGCGAAGATGCCGATGTAGAAGATGTACTCGTCGAGGAACGGGTTGTTCGCCGGCGCATTCGCCAGATAGAACGTGAACATCATCAGGGCGGCGCTGAGGAAGCCGATGCGCGTGAGGATGCCGAAGAGCAGCGCGAAGCCGATGAAGAACTCGCCGAACACGACGAGCGGCGCGATGATGTCGATCACCGTCGGATGCTTCGCCCACGTGTTGTAGATGGAGCCGAGGCCCCAGTGGGGATCGGCGAAGGCCAGGAAGGCGTGCAGCTCGCCCTTCTTGAACTCGGCGAGCCCCTTCCAGGCGCCGTTCGTGAACAGCTTGTCGAACCCGCCGTAGAGGAAGTAGAAGCCGAACACGAGCCGGCCGCCGAGCACGAGCCAGGGCAGGAAGCCGGGGTGGTAGGCGAACTGGTACTCCCGGTTCACCCAGGGGATCCTCACCGTGTAGGTGTTCTCGTTTGCCCCTCCGAGGATCGCCTGCTTTGCCGAAAGCGCCATCTGTCTCGCCCCTTCCCTTCCCGTCTGCGCGCCGCCGGTTGGTGGCGCAGTGGTGACGAATGCAGCATTCCTTTCAACGCCGTGCTTTCCATTCGCGATTGCACTCAGAGTGCGTGCGGGTTTCCCGCCGGATTTCCCGCGGGAACACGGATGCAGGCTGGGTGGGGCGACGGAAGAGTGGGCGGTGTGAGTTCGCCACCCTCAAAAGGAGTCACCGTGAAGACGTTCCGGATCATGGTCGGCGCGGGAGTCGTGCTCGTCGCTGCAGCGCTGACGGCCGGAGCCGTGCTCGCCGCCAACCCTGCCGCTGGCGGCAGTTGCACGAAGGCCGGCGCCAAGGCAAAGGCGGGCAAGATAGCCCTGACCTGCACCAGGCAGGGTAAGAAGCTCCGCTGGGTGGCTGCGAAGGCCCCTGCCACCACGACCGCCGCAGCCGGCGGCTCGGTCGCGGTCAACATCAGCTTCACCGGCTCCGCCCAGGTCAAGCAGTCGGGATCAACGCTCGACATCAAGGCCGATGCGACCGGTACCGGCTCCCCGCTCGGCAGCGCGCACCTCACCGGCGCAGGGCAGGGAAATTCTGACGCCAAGCCGTGTCCTGTCTTCATCGGGCCCGGCACGATCGAGGGCTCGGGCGATGACAAGCTCAGCTTCGAGGTCGATGCCAAGTCGTCGGGCTGCCCGGATGCGGACGACAGCAACGTCGTCATCGTGACCGGCATCGCCAACGTCAACGGCGGTGGTGGCAAGTACGCCAAGGCCAAGGGCGCCCTGCGCTTCTCGGGCAACTTCGAGCGCAACAGCGGCAAGCTCACGATGAGCTTCACGGGGAGCATCACCACCGCGTAGCGCCCGACGCGTCTCCCCGGTTGTGAAGGCCACGTGCGGATCTCCCGCCGTGGCCTTCGCCGCTTCCGGGGCGAAATCCCGCCCGGATCGGTGATTCCCCGCACGTCGCAGCCGTGCCCTCGCCGATGACCCTCGAACCGGCATCCGCGAGCCTCCAGGCATAGAGGTCAGGTGAAAGACATTCTCAATGGAGGGGAGAGTCATGAAGCGTTTTGCAGCAGTGCTCGGTGGCACAGTCGTAGCCCTTGCGCTCGTGGTGGCGTCGGCACTGGCCGGCGGCAAGGCGGCCGTCCCGAACTACCTTCCGGGCAGTCACGTCGATGTTGCGATGTATGTCGACACGATCGAGTCGCCGACGACGAGCAGCCTCGGCTACACGACGACCCGTCCGGGTGCGCAGAACAACTTCGTTGCGCCGAAGCAGGCCGTCACCTTCCGGATGTGGGCCGTGGACACGGGCACCGGCAAGGTCTTGACCGCGAACGACGTCCGCCAGGCGTACGTCAAGATCCCGAACCAGCCGAACGTGCTGATGACGTTCGCGAAGCAGGGCACGAAGGCAACCTCGCCCTGGTACTGGACCGGCGTCTGGACGGTGCCTGCCGACTACAAGCTCGGCCGCGTCGATTTCGCAGTGCTCCTGCGCACGAAGGTCGGCTCGAAGCTGGGCGCCTTCTCCCAGGACACCCTCGCGGACACCTCGCGCCTGACCATCACGGCAACCCCGTGAGCGGGGCGTGACGACCGTGGAACCCCTCACGACTCACCGCTCCTCTGGAGGATCGATCATGAAGCGTCTCGCAGTGTTCCTCGGTGCCGCCCTCGTTGCGCTGGCGTTCGCGTTGCCGGCGCTGGCCGACGACGCCACACCGACCCCGGTCGGCCCGTACACGGCCAAGAAGGTCGACGTGATGCTCTACGTCGACACCATCACCTCGACGCGTGGCGACGTGCTCCAGAAGCGCGGCTGCTGGCAGACGAGCCAGTTCCAGCGTGGCAATCGCGTGGTGTGGCGCATGTGGGCGATCGACACCGCCACGGGTAAGCCGCTCACCGACCAGGAGCTGAAGTACGCCTACGTCAAGGCGCCCGGCTCACCGAACCTGGCGTTCAGCTACGGCAAGCACGGCAAGCTCGACATCTCGCCCTGGTTCTGGACGGCCGTCCTGGCCGTGCCGAAGGACTACCCGCTCGGCACCGTCGCCTTCAAGGTCGTCGTCAAGACCAAGGACGGCAAGTTCGGCACGTTCGAGCAGCCGGCCGACGGCGCCTCCCAGCTGACGATCATCCCGTAGCGCTGGTCGCTCGGGTCAACCACGACAAGCGAACAGGAGCGAGAGCAGCGCGATGAACACCAACGTGATCTCGAAGGTGCAGCGGCGGATTGTCAGACTGGCCGTGGGGACGGCGTCGACGGGAGCGATGGTGCTCAGCCTGCTCGTGCCTCCGGCAGTTGCAGACCCCGGTGTGGTGCCGGCCCCCGTGATTCCCGGGGGGCCGGCGCTGCCAGGCTGGGGGGCGCCGGCCATGAAGCCGGCGGCCGAGCCCGGCCTGCTCAAGGTCGTTCCGTCCAACGGCCCGGTCGGCATCTCGACCACGATCAGCGGCACGGGCGCCGGCGCCGGCAAGACGGTGCAGATCGTCTGGGGGACGTCCAACGTCGACTGGATTCTCGACGCTCGCCCCGACAGCGTCGACTACCTCGGCCGCAAGACGACGCCGATCAACCGTGTCCTGGCAAACGCCACCGCGGACGCCAGGGGCGCGTTCAGCATCAAGCTCAACGTGCCGCAGGACTTCGGCGCCATCCACGACATCTATGCCGTGGTCGACGGCATCCAGATCGCGAAGGGCGGCTTCCTGATCGAGCGCACCTTCAAGATCACGCCGACCAGCGGCCCGGTGGGCACGAAGATCCATGTCAGCATCCGCGGTCTCGGCGCAACCCTCTATGGCAGCTCCGAGTCGCTCTACTACGACAGCCACTACGGCGGCGTGGCCACTGCGCTCTGGACGCGCGGCTCGGCCGACTACGTGCTGCGTGCAGCGGGCCCGGTCGGGCCGCACACGATCACCCTCGCCGGCGGCATGCAGTTCAACTACCTCAACTACCAGCAGTCGCCGGTGCCGTGGGCGACCGGCACGGTGCAGCAGTTCACCGTCACCAGCGATGACGGGCCCCCGGCGGCCGAGATCGACTGGCCAGCGGCGATCACGCCCACGATCTCGCAGCGCACCACGCTCGCCGACACGAACCTCGTCGCTGGCACGAAGGCCACGCTGACGCTGTCGGCCACCTCCGGCCCGATCGAGTCGAAGACGACCGTCACCGCCAGCGGCCTGACGCCGGGCGCCGCGATCGACGTGGTCTGGTCGACGGTGGTCGGCAATCGCGTCAACTGCACCGGCACCTGCTGGCAGTTCTCGACGCTGCCGCTCGCAGCCACCAAGGCGGCGGCCGACGGCACGCTGAAGGCCGAGATCACGGTGCCCGACAACCTGGGTGGCTGGCACGTCGTGCAGGTCGCCCAGGCCGGGAAGATCGTCGCGCAGCAGCCGTTCTTCGTGAAGCGCAGCATCGCCGAGTACCCGAAGACCGTGAAGGCGGGCGAGCGCTTCACCGTCCATCTCAAGGGCGTCGGCTGGACGCAGCTCGACAACACGGTCGCCGTCGACTACGACAACAGCTATGTCGGCTACGGCTGCGGCTTCAACTCCAACGGTGATGTCGTGCTGAACCTGGTCGCCACGGGCGGCAAGGGCACGCATCTGATCGACATCTACCCGCTGCTCTACACGTACCAGCCGGCGTACCCGTACCCGCCGCACAGCATGGTGCCGTTCCTCTCCTACGCGAAGGACGCGCCGGGACTGGCAGTCGGGTACCAGCTGCCGGCGATGCGGATCGCGATCACCGTCACGTAGTCCGCCGGGAGAGACGGCAGGGGGCGAGGGGCGCTACGGCGCCTCTCGCCGTTGCGGGAGCCACCAGTTCCAGCGATCGAAGAGCGCCATCAGCGACGGCACGAGCAGCAGGCGCACCACCGTCGCATCGAGCAGCACGGCGAGCGCGAGGCCGGCACCGAGCTCCTGCAGGCCGGCGACGCTGCCGGCGAGGAAGCCGGAGAAGGCGGCGGCCATGATCAGCGCCGCGGCGGTGACGACGCGGCCGGTGCGCTCCAGGCCCTGCGCCACGGCGGCCCGGTTGCCGAGCCCCGCATCCCAGGCCTCGCGCATGCGGCTGACCATGAACACCTCGTAGTCCATCGAGACGCCGAAGAGCGTGGCGAAGAGGACGATCGGGAGCCAGCTCTCGACGGCCTGCAGGTGGTAGAGGCCGAGCGTGTCGGCGCCGACGCCCCAGCGGAAGACGACGACGAGCAGGCCGTAGGCGGCGGCAGTCGAGGCGAGGTTGAGCAGTACCGCCTTGAGCGGCAGCAGCAGCGAGCGGAACGTGCGCACGAGCAGCAGGAACGCCAGCCCGAGCACGGCGACGACGAGCCACGGCAGAGCGCCCGTGACCCCGTGCAGGAAGTCGACGCCCTGGGCCGGCGCGCCGCCGACGAGGACGCGCGTCCCGGCGGGCAGCTGCGCAGCAGGGACGTGGCTCGCGCGGGTGCGCGCGACAAGCGCCCGTGTGGACGGGTCGTCGTAGGGGTGGCGCGCCACCACGAGCAGCTCCCGGTAGCGGCCGGTCGGGTCGACGTAGCGCGCGTCCGGCCCGGTCGCGATGACGTAGGCCTCGCGGTCGGCGAAGAGACGGTCGCCGAGGCGGTCGATCGCGGCGAGGAGC
>CANNRA010000079.1 GCA_947507735.1 Actinomycetota bacterium | reverse complement strand
GCTCGCGTCGGCCGACGGCTCGAGCACGAAGGCGGGGGTGCCTGCCGCGGCGGCAGTGGCCGAGGCGAGCAGCGACTTGCCGCTGCCGGGCGGACCGTAGAGCAGGATGCCGCTCGGCGGATGAGCGCCGAGGCGGGCGCAGCGGCCCGGCTCGCGTAGCAGCTCGGCAAGGGCGCGCAGCTCGTCAGCGGCATCATCGAGGCCGGCGATCTCGTCCCAGCCCGTTTCGACCGTGGCCGCGCGTCCGTCGGAGCGCCTGGTGACGGCGCGGCGCGCGAGGAGGCGGCGCCCGAGGAAGACGAGCGCAGCGAGTGACAGGAGGGTGGCAGCCGCAACGGGACCCCACGTCAGGGCGGCAGCACCGGCAGGGACGACGGCGAGCATCACCTGGGTGATCGGCAGGTGCGGCTCGGTCTTGAGGCCTGGTCTCTACGCTTCGGCTGCGAGTGGCGGCGCGAGGCTGAGCCGGGGCCGGCCGACCGGCGGCTCGCCGCCGTGCTCCAGGGTGAGACAGGCCTCGATCGCGGCCTCGGCCACGGCCAGCTGCACCGGGGTCGCCTCGCGGGTGCCGATGCGGCGCTGCAGCTCTGAGCCGGGCCGGGCGAGAGCGCGGGCGAGACCGCTCTCGGGGTTGCGCTGCATCCAGCCGAAGATCTCGGTTGCGACACCGATCGCGGCGACCTGGGCCACCGCGCGGGCCGGCTGGCGCAGGGCGCGAGGGGCACGGGCTGCCAGCGCGCCGAGGACGGCGGAGGCGCCCAGCAGCGGCCCGACGAGGTGCGAGCCACAGCGGTCGTGCTCGGGGCCATGCGCCTCCCCGGTCTCGTAGGCGCCGATCGCCGCGTGCTCGGCTCCGTGATACGACGCAAGCTCGCCGCCGCGCAGGGCGTAGAGCGCCGGCGCAATCGAGCAGAGACCCGCTGCGAGCTCCTCGGCGAACGGGCTGAGGCGACCGGAGCGGCGCACGGCGCGGGTGCCTGCAGCGCCGGCCACCATCGCGGCGATCACGGCCGGTTGCTCGAACGGCAGCTTTGCCTCGGGCAGCGCCCGGCGCAGCTCCGGCAGCACGGCGAGCGCCTCGAGCAGGCGGGCCGGCCCGCGCAGCAGCGGCTGCGTCACGCCCGATCCCCGGAGCCGCTTCCGCGCCGAGGCGACCTTCAGCGAGCCATCGGGCAGCCGCACGGCGCAGGCCCAGCTCGTCGGGCCGTGCACCAGCACGCCATTGGCCAGCGCCATGCCGCCGAGCCGCAGAGGGGCCTCTTCGCTCATGCAGCCACCCTAGCCGTCAGAATCCCGGGCATGACCACCGTCGCTCTTGTCCACGGCGCGTTCCACGGCGCCTGGTGCTTCGACCGTCTCCTGCCGCACCTGGAGCAGCACGGCCTGCAGCCGCTCGCGATCGAGCTGCCGCGCGAGGACCCCACGGCCGGCAACGTCCGCAATGCCGAGCTGATCGTCGAGCTGCTGCGCGACCACGACGACGTGCTGCTCGTCGGCCACTCGCTGGCCGGTCTGACCATCCCGCTGGTCGCTGCGCAGCGACCCTTGCGGCGGCTCGTCTACCTCTGTGCCCTGATCCCCCAGCCGGGCCTGAGCGGCTTCGACTGGATTCCGGCCGCCGGCGTGCCGGTCTTCGACTGGGGTGCCCACCAGGTCGATCACGGCGACGGCACCGCCTCCTGGGACAGCGCGAAGGGCGCCGAGATGTTCACCACCGGCTGCTCCGCCGAGGACGCCGCCTGGGCCACCGCCCAGCTGGGTCGCCAGGCGTGGCTCCCCTCCACCGAGCCCTGCCCGCTCGAGCAGCTGCCTGATGTCCCGAGCGCCTACATCGCCTGCACGCTCGACGAGGTGATCGCTCCGGCCTGGCAGCTGCGCGCGCCGCGCGAGCAGCTCGGCATCGAGCCGGTGCAGCTGGCAGCGGGCCACTCGCCGTTCCTCTCCCAGCCGGCGCAGCTCGCCGCGGCACTCGCGGCGCTCGTCTAGCTCCGTCTACAAATGTAGGCGGGAGCTGTAGACGGCGCAGCTCTCGGGCCAGCGGACGGGAGGCGCATACTGGTTCCGTGTCCGACCTCTTCGCAGACGCGGCTTCCGAGCGGGCTGCCGCCCACGCCCCGCTCGCCTCGCGGCTCCGGCCCCGCAGCCTCGACGAGTTCGTCGGCCAGCGGCACATCCTCGGCGAGCGCTCCGCCCTGCGCCTCGCCATCGCGCAGGACCGGCTGCGGTCGGTCATCTTCTACGGGCCGCCCGGCAGCGGCAAGACGACGCTCGCCCGGATCGTCGCCACCGCCACCGGCGCGGCGTTCGAGGAGCTCTCGGCCGTGTCAGCCTCGGTCGGCGACGTCCGTGCCGTCATCCAGCGGGCGCGCGACCGGCTCGGCGGGCACAGCCAGCGCACCATCCTCTTTCTCGACGAGATCCACCGCTTCAACAAGTCGCAGCAGGACGCGCTGCTGCCCGGCGTCGAGTCGGGCCTGCTGACGCTCGTCGGCGCAACCACCGAGAACCCGTACTTCGAGGTCAATGCGGCGCTGCTCTCGCGCTGCCAGCTCTACACGCTGGAGGCGCTGACCGACGAGGACGTGGTCGAGATCCTGCGCCGCGGCTGCCGCCTCGTCGGGGTCGAGGCGACCGACGAGCTGCTGCTGCACGTCGCCACGCAGGCAGGCGGCGATGCGCGCAGCGCGCTCGGCATCCTCGAGCTGGCCGCCGACACCGCGCTCGCGGCAGACGGGCCGCTCACGATCGAGCAGGTGGACGACGCCGCGCGCAAGCGGCCGATCATCCACGACCGCGATGCCCACTACGACGTCACCTCGGCCTTCATCAAGTCGATGCGCGGCAGCGACCCCGACGCCGCGGTTTACTACCTGGCCGTCCTGCTGGAGGCAGGCGAGGACCCGCGCTTCGTCGCGCGCCGCATGGTCATCCTCGCCAGCGAGGACATCGGCAACGCCGACCCGGGCGCGCTGCAGATCGCGGTCGCAGCGGCCCACGCGCTGGAGCACGTCGGCCTGCCCGAGGCCCAGCTCAACCTGGCCCAGGCGGCGATCTACCTGGCGAACGCGCCGAAGTCGAATGCGATCACCCGCGCCATCCTCGAGGCGCGCGCCGTCGTGCGTGAGCGCGGCTCGCTGCGGCCGCCGCCCGCCCTGCGCGACGCCCACTACGCGGGAGCGAAGACCTTCGGTCACGGCGTCGGCTACATCTACCCGCACGACGACCCGCGCGGCTTCGACGTCGACCACCTGCCCGCCGAGCTCCAGGGCCGGCGCTTCTACGAGCCGCGCCGGGCCTCGGGCTTCGAGAAGCCGCGGCCACCGCAGCGGCGCGACTAGCGGCCCGGCTCGGCTCAGCGCGCCAGCGACCCGCCATCCACCAGCAGGTGCGTCCCCGTCACGAACGAGGCGTCGTCGCTGGCGAGAAAGGCGATCGCCGAGGCGACCTCCGACGGGTCGGCCGAGCGACCGAGCGGCAGGCCGAAGCCGCCGGCAGCCTCGTACAGCGCGTCGGAGTACTCCTTGCTGAGGCCCTCGTGCACGAGGATGTCGGTCTTGATCGGACCCGGACAGACCGCGTTGACGCGGATGCCGTCGGCGCCGTACCGCGTGGCGAGCGAGACCGAGAGCTGCAGCACGCCCGCCTTCGTGACGTTGTAGAGCGCGGTCGAGCGGCCCTCCAGCTCCTGGCCGATCCAGGCCGAGTTCGACGAGACGTTGACGATGGCGCCCTTGCGCTGCGCCACCATCGCCGGCACGACGTGCTTGCAGGTGAAGAACTGCGAGACGAGGTTGATGCCGAGGATGCGGTGGATCTCCTCGCCGGTCAGCTCGTCGAGGTCGGCGGTGTGGTGAACGGCGGCGTTGTTGACGAGGATGTCGATGCGGCCGAAGCGGTCGAGCGCGGTCGCGGCGGCCTCGATCGCCGTGTCCTCGTGGGCGATGTCGCCGCGGATGACGGCGTGCTCGGCGCCGAGCTCCTCGCGCAGCTCCTCGCTGTACTCGGCCCGCAGCTCGACGGCGACGAGCGTGGCGCCCTCGTCGCGGAGGCGGCGAACCGTGGCGCGGCCGATGCCGCGGCCGGCGCCGGTAACGATGGCGACGCGGCCCTCGAGCCGGCGCGGGGTGGGCGTGGCAGTCATGCGGGGCAGGCTAACCGCTAGAGGATCGACGCGCCGAGCCCGCTGGCGACCAGTTCGACGGCGAGCTTGCCGGTGCGGTTCTCGCGGTCGAGGATCGGATTGACCTCGACCACGTCCAGCGCGTCCATGTGCCCCCACTCGGCGATCAGCTCCATCGCCAGGTGCGCCTCACGGTAGGAGAGACCGCCGGGGACGGGCGTGCCGACACCGGGAGCCTGCTCGGGGTCGACGGCGTCGAGGTCGAGCGAGACGTGTGCGAAGCCGGCGCCCATCACGCGGACGAGCGCCCGGTTCATCGCATCGTGGATGCCGATGCGGTCGATGTCGCTCATCGTCAGCACAAGGATGCCGAGCTCGTCCACGAGCGCCTTCTCGCCCGGATCCAGCTCGCGCGTGCCGACGAGGGCGACATGCTGGGGGAGCAGCGCCGGGCGAGGCAGCGACGGTGCGTCGAAGCGCGCGCCGCCGAGGCCGAGCGCGGCCGCCAGCACCATGCCATGGACGTTGCCGCTCGGGCTCGTCTCCGGCGTATTGAGATCGCCGTGCGCATCGATCCAGAGGGCGCCGCCGGGGCCCCGCTGCCGGGCCAGGCCGCACACCGTGCCGAGCGCCACCGAGTGGTCGCCGCCCAGCACCAGCGGGAACATCCCCGCCGCCACGCTCGCCGAGACCTCGTCGGAAACACGTCCGCACACCGCCACGATGTCGCTGATGTAGCGCGCATCCGGGCTGCCCTGCTCGCTGATCTCGACCACTGGCCCCTCGACGTTGCCCCGGTCGTGGTAGGCGCGCCCCAGTCCGCGGATGCGCGCGTCAAGCCCTGCGTAGCGGATCGCCGAGGGCCCCATGTCGACGCCGCGACGTCCCGCGCCGAGGTCAAGGCTGGCACCGATCGCGGCGACTGCTTGCTGCTGCATGGCAGGAAGGCTACTCCCGTTCCGTGGCGAACAGGGGAAATGCCACCGCAAACGGTCCTGCTACCGTAGGTGCACGGCTGCCACCTGGCTCCGTGGAGATCTGGCTCTTCGTTCCTTCTCTTTCGAGGGTTGTTCGAGGCAGTTGAGTCTCGCTCACCCTGCAAGAAGGAGTACGAATTGAGCATTACTTTCGAGACGCTTGGCGTCAGCTCGCCCGTTGTCGCGGCGCTGGCCAAAAAGGGCATCACCGAGCCGTTCGCGATCCAGACCGCCGTCCTCCCGGACGCTCTCGCGGGCCTCGACATTCTCGGCGAGTCGCCGACCGGCTCCGGCAAGACGCTGGCCTTCGGTCTGCCGCTGGTCGAGCGCACCAACCCGAATAGCCGCCCCGGCGCGCTCGTCCTCGTGCCGACCCGTGAGCTCGCGATCCAGGTCGCCGATGAGCTGCAGCCGCTCGCCGCTGCGCGCAACCTGCGCATCGTCACGGTGTACGGCGGTGCCGGCATCGGCAAGCAGATCGACCAGGTGCGTCGCGCGAACATCGTCGTCGCCACGCCCGGCCGGCTGTTCGACCTCATCGAGCGCCGCGCAGTCGATCTCAGCAACATCGGCGTGCTCGTCCTCGACGAGGCCGACCGGATGCTCGACATGGGCTTCAAGCCGCAGGTCGACCGCATCCTCCGCGGCGTCCCGACGAACCGCCAGACGCTGCTCTTCAGCGCCACGTTCGACGGCGCCGTCGCCGAGCTGGCCAAGAACTACACGTCCAGCCCCTCGCACGTGAAGGGTGGCCTTCCGGCCCAGGCCGAGCGCGGCGACATCGACCACGCCTTCGTGCTGGTCACCGCGGACACCAAGCTGGAGCTGCTCGTCGAGCACCTCAAGGGTGAGCGCGGCCTGGCCCTCGTCTTCGTGCGCACCAAGCACGGCGCCGACCACCTGGCCCGCAAGCTCGAGCGGCTGCACCAGATCCCGGCCGTCGCGATGCACGGCAACCTCTCGCAGAGCCAGCGCGAGCGCGCCCTCTCGCAGTTCGAGAGCGGCCGCATCCCGACCCTCGTCGCCACCGACGTCGCCGCGCGCGGCCTCGACGTGGACAACATCACGCACGTGATCAACTTCGATCCGCCCGTGGCTGCCGACGACTACGTGCACCGCATCGGCCGCACCGGCCGTGCCGGCCGCAGCGGCAACGGTGTCACCTTCGTGCTGCCGGAGCAGCGCCGCGACGTCGGCCAGATGGCCGTCAAGCTCGGCCACTCCGAGCAGTTCAAGGCCTCGGGTGCGCCACTGCCGAGTGCCAACGGGCCGCGCCCGGCCAACGGTCAGGGTCGCAACCGGCGCCGCGCGGGTAGCGGTCGCCGCTAGTCCCACCCCGGGCGCCAAGCGCGCCCGCGCAACGAGTTCCAGGAAGACGAAAGGCCCCGGTGACGGGGCCTTTCACATGGCGAGAGCCGGACTTGAACCGGCGACACCACGATTTTCAGTCGTGTGCTCTACCAGCTGAGCTACCTCGCCAAGCCGGGGAAGGATAGCGAAGGTCCTGCAATTGCGGGCAGGGGGAGGTGTTGCGGTCTCAGGCGCCGGGGCGGAAGAGCGTGACCGTGTGGCCCGGGGCGTACGCGAGCTCGGCCGCTGCGGACCCGCCGGAGAGGGCCACTGCCAGCCGGCCAGACGCGTCCTCGTGCACGAGCAGCGCACCCGGCCCGACATCGGCGAAGGTGCGCCCGACGGTGGCAGGCGTCACCGCGACGTCCTCATCGTCGGGATGGGCCGACGACACCTCGACCGCGGCGCCGGGCACGAAGCCCGCCACGCTGAGGTCGTCCCTGCCTGCCGCGAGCTGGAGGTTGCCGAAGCGGTCAACCGCGACCACCTGCGCCTCCAGCGAACCTGGCGCGACGACGGGCGCGGGCACCTCGATGCGGCCGAGCAGCGACGGGTCGATGGTCGGGCCGAGCTCCGAGAACGAGACACCGGAGGCCAGATGCGCTGCTGCCGGCGCGAAGATGTCGCGGCCGTGGAAGGTCGCTGAAACCGGGTCGAGCCGCCAGCGCGGGTCGGCCAGCTCGCGCGCCTCGAAGATCGGGCCGACCCGCTCGGCAGCAAGCAGCAGCAGGCCGTTGTCGGGCCCGATCCAGAAGCGTCGATCGCCCCCGCGCACCGCGATCGCGCGCCGGCTGGACCCCACGCCGGGATCGACCACGGCAACGACGATCGCGTCAGCGGGCAGGAACGGTGCGGCATCGTGCAGCGCGAGCGCGCCCTGCAGCACGTTCTGCGCGGCGATGCCGTGGCTCAGGTCGACGATCTCGAGGCCAGGCACGATCCGACGCATCACCGCGTGGCAGGTGCCCACGAACGCATCGGCGAGGCCGAAGTCCGTGAGGAAGACGACAGGCCTCACAGCACCCGCTCCTCAGCGGCGGGTCGGCGCAGCACGAGCGCGGCAGCCAGCTCGATCGCCTCGACGAGGCCGTCGAGGTCGAAGTGGCGCGCCTCGACGGCGACCTCGAGACCGGCGGCGCGCGCAGCCAGGCTCGTCTGGGGGCCGATCGAGACGACGAGCGGACGTGCGGCGGAGGGTGCGGCGGCTGCGGCGGGCGCCTCGGCGGCCGCCGCCCCGGCGGCGCCGCTCCACGCATCACCAAGCACCCGCGCCGCCGACGGCGACGCGACCACGACAAGGTCGCCGGCGGGCAGGCCAGCCTGTGGCGCAGCCGGCACGGTGCGGTAGAGCGCCACGAAATCGGCGTTCAGCTGATCGACGATGATGCGGCGAGCCGCCTCGGCTCCGGCGAAGAGGACGCGGCCGGCAGGCCGGGGAAAGGCGGCCACGAGCCCCTCCTGCGTCGAGACCTCGGGAACGAGCGCGACGGCGAGGCCGTGCGCGGCGAGCTCGGCGGCGGTGCCAGGGCCGATCGCCGCGATCCGGGGCAGCTGCCCCTGGGCGCGACGGGCCAGCTCGGCGGCGCCGGTGCGGCTCGTCACGATCACCCAGTCGTAGCCCGCCACATCCACCGTCGCCGGCTCGGGGATCGTCTCCAGCACGACGAGTGGACACGACACAGGCTCAAAGCCCAGCGCCACGAGACGCTCGACGAGCGGCCCGGCATTCTCCTCGGGCCGGGTGACGATGACGCGCACGGCCGGCGGCGTCACGGGTGCGACCTAGCCCCGTGCGGCGGCGATGGCGAGGAGCTCGAGACCGAGCGCGTGGGCATCGGCGCCGGTGCGCTTCTCGAGCCAGGAGCCGTCCTCGGCCGCGATCAGCGCCGTCAGCAGCACGCCGTCGTGGAACGAGGCGACCGGTGCGAGGCAGCCACCACCGACGGCGGCGATCACGGCACGCTCGGCAGCGACGCGACGTCGTGTGTCGCTGTGATCGGCGTGGGCCACGAGGTGCTCCTCGCCGGCGCGCACCTGGATCGCCAGGGCGCCCTGGCCGGCCTCGGGGAGCATCTCCTCGGGGTCGAAGCGATGGCCGATCTCCGCGCCCAGGCCCAGTCGGTCGAGGCCACAGGAGGCAAGCACGATCGCGTCGAGACCGCGCTCGATCCGCTTGTTGAGGCGCGTGTCGATGTTGCCGCGCAGCGGCTCGATGCGCAGCGTCGGATCGAAGGCGAGCAGCTGGGCGCGGCGGCGCGCCGAGGCGGTGCCAATGCGCATGCCCGGCCGCAGCTCGCTCGCGCCGCAGAGCGCGTCACGCGGGTCCTCGCGCTCGAGATACGCCCCGACGACGAGGCCGTCGGCGTCCGATGAGGTCATGTCTTTCGCCGAGTGGATGGCGACGTCGATGCGGCCCTCGAGCAGCGCCTCCTCCAGCTCCTTGACGAACACGCCGCGCTGGCCGATCTCGCCGAACGGGCTCTTGCGATCGCGGTCGCCGGAGGTGGTGATCGGCACCAGTGCAACCTCGAAGCCCTCGCGCCGCAGCAGCTCCGCCGCGTAGGTGGACTGGGTCAGGGCGAGCCGCGACCCGCGCGACCCGACTCGCAGAACGGTCACTTGCGCACGTCCTCGTTAAGGCCGAACAGGTGCTGCAGGGCGTCGGCGTAGAGGACGCCATTCGGTCCGGCCGCCGCCTCCTTCATGCGCACGGTCGGCAGGTGCAGGAGCTTGTTCACGATCTGGGCGGTGATCGCCTCGACCATGTTCCGCTCGGTGGCGTCGAGCTTGGCAAGGCGCCCCTCGACCCGCTCCAGCTCGCCCTGGCGAATCTCCTCGGCACGGGCGCGGAGCGCAGCCACGGCCGGCACGACGTCGAGCGATGCCTTCCACTCGCGGTAGCGGTCGGCCTCCTCGGCGATGATCGACTCGGCCCGCGACGCCTCGCGGCGGCGGCCCGCCAGGCTGGCGGCGACCACGGCCTCCAGGTCGTCGATGTCGTAGAGGTAGCAGCCGTCCAGCTCGTGGATCTCGGGATCCAGGTCGCGCGGGACGGCGATATCGATCAGGAACAGCGGGCGGCCCTTGCGGCCGCGCAGCGTGCGCGCCACCTGCTCGCGCCGCAGCACGAGCCCCGGCGCCCCGGTCGCCGCGACCACGACATCGGCCTGCTCCAGCTCGCTCTCGATCTGGTCGAACG
>CANNRA010000078.1 GCA_947507735.1 Actinomycetota bacterium | reverse complement strand
GCCACCCGGCCGGGCGCCGCGGGGTTCGGGCACACGCCGTAGAAGACGTTCTCGCTGGTGGTGCCGTAGGCGAACTCGTGCAGGTTCGTCTTGCCGACCATGGCGTAGCCGCCGGCTTCGAGGCGCGTGACGGCCTCGGCGCTGGCCGTGGGCACGTGCTCGGCGAACACGGCCGAGCCGTAGGTGGTGCGAACACCCTTCGTGTCGAAGAGATCCTTGACCGCGAGTGCCGGCCCGGCGCCGACCGTGGCAGGGTCGAGCGTCGTGATCCAGACGCCCTCGGGGTCCTGTGCCGCAGGCCGCGCGTCGGCCACCGCGCCCCGCCCCTAGAAGATGACGACGTCGACGGCCATGGCCACGAAGAGCAGGGCCAGGTACAGCAGCGAGTAGTGGAAGAGCGCGCCGGCGCGCTTGTGGGTCGGCGCCCGCAGCAGCAGCACGGCGAGCCACACGAAGATGCCACCCAGGACGAGCGCGCTCACCAGGTAGATGACGCCAAGCGGCCCCCAGACGAACGGCACGACCGTGAACGCGACGAGCCCCAGCGAGTACCAGAGCACCTGCTTGACGGTCTCGGCGTCACCGCGCACCACCGGCAGCATCGGCACGTCGGCGGCGGCGTACTTGTCCTTGATCAGGATCGCGAGCGCCCAGAAGTGCGGCGGCGTCCAGATGAAGACGACGAGGAAGAGCCAGAGGGCGGGCAGCGTCAAGTTGCCGGTCGCGGCGGCAAAGCCGACGATCGGTGGGAAGGCACCGGCGGCACCGCCGATGACGATGTTCTGCACCGTGTTGCGCTTGAGGAAGCGCGTGTAGATGACGACGTAGAAGACGTTGCCGGCGAGCGCGAGCACCGCGGTCAGCACGTTGATGGTCGAGGCGAGCAGCGCGAACGAGAGCGCGGAGAGCGCGAAGGCGAACTCGGTGGCGTGCGACGGTGCGACGCGACCGGTGGCGACCGGGCGGTGCTCGGTGCGCTCGCCCATCAGCTTGTCGATGTCGGCATCCAGCACGTGGTTCATCGCGGAGGCGCCGCCGCAGGCCAGCGCGAGGCCCACCAGCATCTCGACAAAGTTGGCCCAGTCGGGCGCGCCCTTCGCGCCGACGAACATGCCTGCGCCGCCGGTGAGCAGCAGCAGCGACATGATCCGCGGCTTGGTCAGCGTGATGTAGTCCCGCCAAGGGCCGAAGGCGCCGACGGGCTGCCCGCGCATGCTCATCACCATCGCCACGGCAGCCGACGCGAGCGCGAGCGCGGCGAGCGCCAGATGGAGGCCGCCATCGCCAGGCAGCAGCGCGGCCACGCCAAACAGGACGACCGCGACGGCCCAGGGGGCAGCGAGGCGGCGGACGGTCAGCCACGCAACGATGACGAGCGCGATGAGCGGCGGCAGCGCCAGCGAGGCGAGCAACCGGTGCGCCGTGCCGATCGACGCGGCACCGCTGGCGACGGCCAGAGCGGAGGCAACCACCGCGAACAGCGCGGTCAGGCGGAACCAGGGTCCGGCGCTAGACATCGAGCCCGTCACGGCGTCGCCGGGCGTCCCGAACAGGCCGCGCACTCTCGATGACGGGAAGGTTCTCGAAGTTTTCGACGCCGGGGGGCGAGGCTGCATACCACTCGAGCGTATCGCCGCTCCACGGGTCGCGCCCGACTCTCCTGCCGACCGCCGCTGTCCGCAGCCCATTGACCACGAAGACCAGGATGCCGACGGCCAGCACGGCGGCGCCGACGGCCGAGCGGCGCTCGTAGCCGGCCCAGTCGCCGTTGGCGTAGGTGAAGGTGCCGCTCGGCATCCCGAGCAGGCCGAGCATGAACTGCGGGATGTAGAGCGTGTTGATGCCGACGAACATCAGCACGTACTGCAGCGCGCCGAGCCGCTCGTCGAGCACGCGGCCGAACAGCTTCGGCCACCAGTAGAAGAGGCCCGAGAAGACGGCGAAGAGGACGCCGCCCTCGACCAGGTAGCCCTGCTGCGCCGACTCCCAGGTGGTGCCGGCCAGCTGCCCGGCGAGCGGGAACGCCGAGAGGAACACCGAGGCCAGCATGCCGACCGTGAGCAGCACGATGCTGCCGACGCTGAACATCAGCGCCACCGACTGGCGCAGGCGCCCGCCGAAGAGCGTGGCGATCCAGGCGATGACCGCGACGGCGACGGCGGCGACCAGCACGAGTGAGGCGATCATGAACACGACCTGCGCCCAGGTGGACTGGCTCGTCGTCGAGAGATGGCGACCGTAGGAGAGCAGCGACGCGACCGCAGCAACCCCGAGCGCGCCGATCACGGCGTACCGCGCGGCGAGCAGGCGGCGCGAGAACACCGGGATGACCTCGCTGACGATGCCGGCGGCGAGGATCACGAGGGCGCCGAGCACGGGCTGGCCGAAGAACCAGAAGAGGTGCTCGTAGGTGCGCGGGCCGCTCGCGCCGGTGAGGATGTGCGTCCCGGCCTCGCGGTCGAGCACGAGGAACGCGCTGGCGACGCCAAGCACCGGGGTCGCGACGACAAGCAGCAGCGCCGCGAAGGCCGAGGCCCAGGCGAAGAGCGGCAGACGGCACCAGGTCATGCCCTCGGCGCGGCGGGCCGAGATCGTGGCGAGCGTGTTGATCGCCCAGAGCAGCCAGGACAGCGCGAGCAGGATCAGCGCCAGGCCGAGGATCGACTGCGGCTGGGCGGGGCTGCCGGTCTTCCCGGCGAGCGGCAGCAGCGACTCGAAGGTCGCCTTCGGCGGCCCGTCGTTCGAGACCCAGGTGGCCGTCAGGATGACGCCCGCGAAGGCGTAGAGCCAGTAGGAGAGCGCGCCGATGCGGGGCAGCGCCATGCTGCGGGCGCCCACGAGCAGCGGCGTGAAGTACGTCGAGAGCCCGAGCACGAGCGGCAGCGCGACGAGGAAGAGCAGCGTCGTGGCGTTCATCGTCACCAGCTCGGCGAAGACCTTGCGCGAGACGATGTCGCCGGTCGTGACCGTGAGGTGGGCGCGCACGACCAGCGAGAGCGCTGTCGTCAGCACGAGGAAGCCGATGCCCGTGAGCACCGTGAGGATGCCGACCTGCTTGTGGTCGGTCGCGAGCAGCCAGCGCACGACGCGCCCGTTCTGCCAGGGGACGACGTGCTGCGGCACGGCGCTGCGGCGAACCTCGGACATCACGAGCCTCCCTTCGCGGTCGCGGCCTTGCCGACCCAGTCGTCGAAGTCGCTCTGGGCCAGCGAGACGACCGCGATCTCCGGCGTCGCGGTGGCGCCCTGGGCGACGGTGGAGCGCCCCGCGTAGGCGCCGTCGCGGTCGCTGCGGAACGAGAGCTGCGCCGGCTCGCCCGGGAAGACCCGCACCTGGCCGGCGAGGCTCGGCACCCACCAGGAGTGCTGGACGTCGGCGGCAGTGATGGTGAGCCTGATGACGGCGCCCGTCGGGATGCGGAGATCGTCCGAGGTGGCGCCGTTGGCGTAGGTGTACGTCCAGCCGCCGGAGGTGCCGAGGGCCGTGACGGCGATCGAGCTGCCGGTGGCAGCCGGGCGGCGCGCAGCGCCCTGCTTGACGAGGACGAAGGCGGCAACCACGACGAGCGCGGCAACCGGAACGGCGACGAGCGCTGCCAGACGGGCGCCGCCGAGACGGGAGGGCGCGGCCTCGGGGTCGGTCGTGGCCCGTGCGTCGGCGGCGCGGCCGCGGGCGACCGCCAGCCCGAGCCCGACGACGACGAGCACGAAGAGGGCGAGCGCGATCGCGAAGACGACCCAGTAGATGTCGGCAAGCGCGTGCGCGTTGGAGCTGGCAGGCACCGCGGGCTCGAGCGGCGAGGGCCCGGCAAGTGCGGAAGCCGCCAGCAGCAGCGCCAGCGAGCTTCCCCCGAGAACCGATGTGATCAGCTTGCGCACGCCTGCCCCATTGTACGGCGGCTCGGCAGTCGCGGAAAGTGACAAGATGCCGGCATGGCTCGCGCGAAAGTCACCCTCCCGGCCGGCAGCGGCGACACGTTCGACGTGTTCATCAACGGCGTCCCGCAGGTGGCCGGCAAGGACTTTCTGACCGAGGGCCGCGAGCTGGTCTTCGAGCGCGAGCTGCAGACGGAGAAGAAGCTTGGCGTCGGACGCTGGCTGGCGATGTTCCTCGGCGTTGCCGGCTCCTACGGCAAGAACGACACCGTCGACATCTCATACGACTACGAGGGTCGGCGCGTCGTCTCCTCCGGGCTGCCGATCGTGCCCGAGGGCGACTAGCGGCTAGTAGCCATACATGTCGCCGCCGGCCATGTTGTCGACGATCGGGGGGCCGACACCGGGGGCCGCAGCCACGCCACCGGCAGTCGTGAGCTTGACCGTCACCGTGGCCGAGACGACCGGCGGGGCGAGGCGTGAGTGGTCGTTGTTGACGAGCTCGACACGCAGACGGTGCGCGCCGCTCGAAAGCTTCGCCGTGGCAGCCGTCAGCGCGCCCGAGGCGGCGACGTACTTGCCGTCGACGTAGAGGTGCCAGTGGCCGCCGTCGACCGCGTTCGGCTGCTTGCCGATCTGCGCCAGCAACAAGCGCCAGTTCGCGACCTTGACGGTCACCGTGACCGCCCCGGCCTTGACGCCGGTCCGCACGATCGAGACCGAGGGCTTCGCGGCGGCGCCGGCCTGCGTTGCGAGCGCGCAAGCGACTCCGAGCATCGTGAGCAGCACTGCAATCCGGCGCATCGTTCCCTCTCCGTCGATCGATTGGCTGGGAATACGCCCCGGCGGGCGCCGCGGATTGCTCACGGGATGAGGCCCGCAAGCCAGGGCGCAACCTCGTCCCGCAGGAACGAGGGGTCGATCGCGTGCGGATACGGCGACTCGCGGTAGAGCACGTCGCCGCCGGCTGCGCGCAGGCGCGCCACCGCGTCCCGCGAGAACTCGACCGAGATGACATCGTCGTAGGTGCCGTGACCAACCGCGACGGGCGGCGCGCCTGTCAGCTCGAGCGGGAAGCCGTCCACCGTCGGCATGAAGCCGGAGAGCGGCACCAGCGCGGCGGGCCGCGGCCGACCGGGCCCGAGACCCAGCGCGTAGGTCAGCACAGCGCCCTGCGAGAAGCCGCCGAGCGCCGTCCGCTCCGCCGGGATCCCCGTCTCGCGCGCGAGCGCATCCAGCCAGTCCGAGACCTGCGCGAAGACGGGCAGGAAGGTGTCCGGGTCGGGGAAGCCGACGCGCTTCACGACGTACCAGTGGCGGCCACCCGGGGGCAGCGCCAGCGGGCCGCCCGGCGTGACGCCGAGCAGGCGCCGCTCCGGGTCGAGCAGGTCGAGCACCGGCACGAGGTCGTGCTCGTCGGCGCCGCGGCCGTGGAAGAGGACGAGCAGGCCCTCCGGCTCACCGGCAGCGGGGCGCGTGACGTGGACGAGGCTCATGCCGGGAGCGCCGGTTGGGCTAGGCGCCGCCGATGGCCGCGCCGAGCACCGACTCGCAGGTCACCAGGCCGAGCGCCTTGAACCCGGTCTGGATGCCGGAGGCTGCAGCCAGGAACGGCCCCTGCACCTTCGCGAGCGCCGTCTGCATATTGCTGCCCCTGGTGACCGCCGCGGCGATGCCGTGGCCGAGCTTCAACGCGTCGCCAAGCGAGGCGACCGTCTTGTCGTGCAACGTCTTCTGGGCGGCCGGCGGCGAGAGCTTCTGGAACTGGGGCAGCAGCGGATCAAGCGCGTCGAGCGCCTTGGCCAGCGCCTTGCCGATCTGCGCAGGCGAAGCGGTGGTGGACTTCGGGAGCCCGGCAATCCGCTTCTTGGCCTGAACGCAGAGGGCATTCGCCTGCGCCTTGTACGCCGCCGGCGTGACGCTGCCGCGCGCGGCGCCTGCCGTCGAGGCCGCTGCCAGCCCGAGTGCCAGGGCGAGCGCGAGGACGAGGAGCACGCGAGGAGTTCTCATGAGGTGATTCGTAGCACTCGCAGTCCCTGTCGCGATGGGCGGGCGCAGCGCGTGACTGTCGCGCGACTACGATCAGCGACCACGGCACTTCGACACGAGGACGGCTCCCGGATGCAGCTCGGACGGATCGGCGTATGGCTCGGCTCGATTGCGCTCGCAAGCGCGAACGAGGAGCGCGAGGCAGTGGCGGAGCTCGAGGAGCTCGGCTACGCGGCGGTCTGGCACCCGGAGGGCGTCGGCGGCAAGGAGACCTTCTCGCACGCGGGCCTGCTGCTCTCGGCGACGCAGCGGATGGTCGTCGCGACCGGGATCACCAACATCTTCGCGCGCGACGCGATGGCGATGAAGGCCGGCCAGTACCTGCTCTGCGACGCCTACCCGGGACGCTTCCTGCTCGCGCTCGGCGTCAGCCACCGCCCCTCCGTCGCCGAGCGCGGCGGCAGCTACGTCAAGCCGCTGACATCGATGGCGGAGTACCTCGACGCGATGGACGCGGCGCCCTACACCTCGCCGCACCCGGCCGAGGCGCCGCGCATCATCGGCGCGCTGCACCCGAAGATGCTCGAGCTCGCCGGCCGGCGCACCCAGGGCGCGCACCCGTACTTCGTGCCGCCCGAGCACACCGCCGACGCGCGCGAGCGCCTGGGTGGCCCCCCGATCCTCGCCCCCGAGCAGGCCGTCGTGCTCGAGACCGACCCGACGAAGGCGCGCGCGATCGCCCGCAGCCACACCGCCTTCTACCTCGGCCTCGACAACTACCGGCGCAACCTGCTGCGGCTCGACCTGGGCCTCACCGAGGCCGACCTCGAGGGCGGCGGCAGCGACCGCCTGGTCGATGCCGTGGTGGCCTGGGGTGACGCCGCCGCGATCCGTGCGCGCATCAAGCAGCATCTCGACGCGGGCGCGACCCACGTCTCGCTCCAGGCGATCACCGCGCCGGGCGGCTCGGCACGGTCGGTGCTGCGCGAGCTCGCGCCTGCACTGCTCGATCTGTAACCGCGTTCGCTGGAATCATCGCCGCACATCCTGTACCGTCGCCCGCCAAGCCCGCACTTCTCCCGAAGACACGCGGCGAGCTCAACTCTCGATGGAGGTCAGATGGCACGCTCTCGTTGGTGGGGCCGGTCGTTCGTTACCGCAGCGCTCCTCGCTGCTGCACTCGCACTCGCCGCTGTGGCAGGCGCAGCGACCGGTTCCAAGAACTCGGCGAAGGTCGCGAAGGACCAGTTCGTCTGGATGCTCCCCGTCCTTCCGCAGTCGATCGACCCGGCGGCCTACGAGGGTCGCCAGAGCTCGGACATCGGCCCGGTGTGGTCGGCGCCGCTGCTGCGCTGGAAGACGATCCCGGCCGACGCGAAGGCGCTGCAGGGCCCGTACGGCATGGAGCCCTTCCTCGCTGACACGTACAAGAAGCTGCCGAGCGGCTCCTGGCAGTTCCATCTGCGTGACGCGAAGAGCCCGGCCGGCAACACCGTCACCTCGGCCGACGTGAAGTGGACGTTCGACCGGATCATCGCCAACGACGCCGTCGCGCGCTCGCTGATGGCGGTCGGCAACATGGACATGAAGTCGCCGATCGAGATCGTCGACGCGAAGACGTTCAACCTCCACATCACGGGCGCCACCGCCCTCGCGATCTCGCCCCTGCGCTGGTACAGCATGGGCATCCTCGACTCGGTCGAGATCAAGAAGCACGCGACGGACAGCGACCCGTGGGGCAAGAGCTGGCTGAAGACCAACACGGCCACCTTCGGCCCGTACAAGGTCGACGCGTTCCAGCCCGGCACCTCCATCGTCTTCTCGGCCAACCCCAACTTCTGGGCGAAGCCGTACTTCACGAAGGGCGTCATCCGGGCCATCCCGGACGGCGGCTCGCGCCTCCAGATCATGAAGAGCGGCGGCGCCACGCACACCAACTACCTCGACTACTCGCAGATGGCGGATGCCGCGAAGGACCCGAAGCTCGAGGTGTTCGGCGGCGTGTCGGCCAACCAGGACTCGCTCGTCCTGAACAACCGCATCAAGCCGTTCAGCGACGTCCGCGTGCGCCAGGCCATCTCGATGGCAATCGATCGCGCGGCCATCGTCAAGTCGATCTACTACGGCTATGGCGTCCCCTCGACGGGCCAGTTCGCGCCCGCCGTGCCGCTGTCCGCCGCGTCGACGTACTTCAAGTACGACCAGGCGGCGGCGAAGAAGCTGCTCGCCGACGCCGGCTTCCCGAACGGCCTGGAGTTCACCGCGACGACGAACGTCGGTAACCCGGGCAACCACGTCAACGATCTCGCCGTGCTGGTGCAGTCGCAGCTCGCCAAGATCGGCGTGAAGATGAACATCCAGCCGATCGCCTCGCTCACCGAGCACGAGGCAGGCCAGCGGGCCGGCAAGTACGAGGCCGCCCTGCGCGGCTGGCGTCCGGGCATCAACGACGGTGCCTACACGCTGTTCATCTTCTTCTACTCGAAGGGCCTGAACACCTACCCGTCCGGCTACGTGAACGCCGACGTCGACAAGTCGACGCTCGCCTCGATCACCCTGGAGCCCGGCAAGCGTCGCGACCGCGCCGTCAATGCCGCCCAGAAGGTCATCAACACCGAGGTGCCCTGGACGCCGCTCGTGCAAACGGTGGCCCAGCACATCTTCGCGGCCGGAGTGAAGGGCTACAGCCCCTACCCGTTCGACGAGATGTGGATCGACCGGCTCTCCCGCTAGGCGGAGACGCAACGCGTTTGGCCGAGGGGCCGGGGCAACCCGGCCCCTCGGCGTTGACCGGGGCACCCCCGGCCGTCATGCTCGGGCAATGAGCTCAACGCCCCCACCGAATTCCCGGCTCCGGCACCCGCTGGCCGGGGTGCTCGTCCTCGAGGCGGGCGACGGGCTGGCGTTGCGCCTGTGCGGGCGGCTGCTCGCCGATGCCGGCGCCGAGGTGGTGCGCACGCCGCGCACGGACGGGACCGCGGATGCCCTGCTCGCGCAGCCGTACGGCGCCGACTGGATCGGGTTTCTCGATGCGGGCAAGGGAGCGGTGCAGCCCGGCAGCCCGCTCGACTCGCTGCTCGGCGAGGCGTGGCTGCTGCTCTCCGACCACCCGCACGGCAGCCCGCTTGGCTGTGACACCGCGCTCGCGCGCCATCCCCGGCTGATCGCCGCCTGCGTCACCCCGCATGGCCAGGACGGGCCCCGGGCGGGGCTGCCCGGCGACGATGTGACCGCCGCCGCCCTCTCCGGCCTCGCCGACGCGACGCCCGGCTTCCCCGACATGCAGGGCAGCCCCGACGACCCACCGGTGCAGAGCCTCGCCCCGCTCGCGGACGCGGCCGGCGCGTACCTCGCGGCGATGGCAACCTTCGGCGCGGTGGCGGCACGGCTGCGCGGCGCCGCCGGCCCGCGCCACGTCGAGGTTGCGACCGTCGAGGCGGCCGCCGCGATGATGGCCTTCGAGTGGTCGGCCAACGCCTACGGCCTGCCGCCCCGGGGTCGCCGCCCCTCGATTCCGGAGCTCGCGCCGAACCACTACCTCGATACCGCCGACACGACCGCGGTGATCGTTGCCTTCACCGACCCGCACTGGGCGCGACTGAAGGAGCTGATGGGCGCGCCCGCCTGGGCCGACGATCCCGACTTCGCGACCTCGCTGTCACGCGGGGCGGCCTGGCCGAAGCTGAAGCCACCGCTCGAGGCGTGGGCGCGCAGCCAGGACGGGCATGCGCTGATGGTGTCGGCGCAGGCGACCGAGCTACCGACCTGCTGCGCGTTGAGCCTCGCCGAGACGCTGGCCTCGGCGCAGGTGCAGGCGACCGGCGCGGTGCGCGCAGACG
>CANNRA010000077.1 GCA_947507735.1 Actinomycetota bacterium | reverse complement strand
CGATCTCCGACCGCGGCGCACCACGCCGCCGGGCGACCGCGACGACATCCCGTTGGAACTCGACAGGGAACTTCTTTGGCATGACGACATCCTTCCCGCGAGACGGTGCCTCGCACAAGAGATGTCAACCAAAGTCGGGGCAGACCCGAAGGACTTCCCACCGACGAAGCTCCGGAAGTTCGGGATCTCGACGGAGACCCCGGACGCCTTCGTCGTCGGTCTGATCGACATCGATCCGCATGCCGTCGCGGTCGCTCTCCGAAAGCAGCGCGACGCCCTGACGAACCCGCCGTTCACGCCGGAGGAGTTCCTCGAGAACCTGGCCCGCGCTGGCCTTGCAGAGACGGTGAAGGCGATCCGGCCGGAGTTCCTCCGCCTCGGGGCATGAGGCGCCGCGCGCGGCGCCCGCCGCGACGCCCCCTGCGCGCTCCAGCCTCCGGGTACCCACAGCTACGCTTCCCGGCGCCTTGACTACCCCGCCGCAGTCCCCCGATCCAGCCCCGCGCGAGCGCAGCGACTTCATCCGCGACATCGTCGCCGCCGACCTGCGCGAGGGCCGCGTCACGCAGGTGGTGACCCGCTTCCCGCCCGAGCCGAACGGCTACCTGCACATCGGGCACCCCAAGTCGATCGCGCTCAACTTCGGCATCGCCGAGGAGTTCGGCGGGCGCTGCCACCTCCGCTTCGACGACACCAACCCGGTGAAGGAGGAGCAGCGCTACATCGACTCGATCATCGAGGACGTGCGCTGGCTCGGCTTCGACTGGGGCGAGCACCTCTACTACGCCTCCGACTACTTCCCGCAGCTCTACGCGTGGGCGCTCAACCTGATCGAGGCGGGCCAGGCGTACGTCGACGACCTCACGGCCGACGAGATCCGCGAGCACCGCGGCACCTTCACCGAGCCCGGCCGCGACAGCCCCTGGCGCGACCGCCCGAGCGCGGAGAGCCTCGACCTGTTCAAGCGGATGCGCGCCGGCGAGTTCCCCGACGGGTCGCGCGTGCTGCGCGCCCGCATCGACATGGCCTCGCCGAACCTCAACCTGCGCGACCCGGTGCTCTACCGCATCCTGCGCGCGACCCACCCGCGTACCGGCGACGAGTGGTGCATCTACCCGCTCTACGACTTCGCGCACGGCCAGTCGGACGCGATCGAGGGCATCACGCACTCGATCTGCACGCTGGAGTTCGAGGATCACCGGCCGCTCTACGACTGGTTCCTCGACAACCTGCCGGTGCCGTCGCGCCCGCGCCAGTACGAGTTCGCGCGCCTCAACATCACGTACACGCTGCTCTCGAAGCGCTTCCTCGCGCGGCTCGTCAACGAGGGCCACGTGCGCGGCTGGGACGACCCGCGCATGCCCACCGTCAGCGCCCTGCGCCGCCGTGGCTTCCCGGCCGAGGGCGTGCGCAACTTCCTCGACGCGGTTGGCGTGGGGGGCAAGGGGCAGAGCGCGGTCGAGGTCGAGATGCTCGACCACGCCGTGCGCGACGTGCTGAACCGCAGCACGCAGCGCCGCTTCGGCGTGCTGCACCCGCTGAAGCTCGTGATCGAGAACTACCCCGAGGGCCAGGTCGAGGAGCTCGAGGTGATCAACAACCCCGAGGACGCGACGGCCGGCACGCGCCGCCTGCCCTTCTCGCGCGAGCTGCTGATCGAGCGCGACGACTTCATGGAGGATCCGCCCGGCAAGTTCTTCCGCCTCGCCCCGGGCCGCGAGGTGCGCCTGCGCTACGCCTACTTCGTCACCTGCACCGGCGTCGTCAAGGACGAGAGCGGCGAGATCGTCGAGCTGCGCTGCACCTACGACCCGGCGACGCGCGGCGGCGACGCCCCCGACGGCCGCAAGCCCAAGGGCACGCTGCACTGGCTGTCGGCCGAGCACGCCGTGCCCGCCGAGGTGCGCGTCTACGACCGCCTCTTCATCCGGCCCGACCCGGGCGCCGAGGGCGACCCCGTCGACGACCTCAACCCGGACTCGGAGACGGTGCTCGACGGCTGCCTGGTCGAGGCCGGCCTCGCGGAGTTGCCGGTGGGCGAGACGGTGCAGTTCGAGCGGCTCGGCTACTTCTGCCCGGACCCCGACTCGGGGCCGGGGCGACTGGTGTTTAACCGGACGCTTGGCCTCAAGGACAGCTGGGCCAAGGCCAAGGGGTAGGGGCGGGCGCGGTCGGCGCCTTCCGTGCGCCTGGTGGCGGTGGAGATGACCGCCGGCCGTTTGGGACATGGCTCAAAGATCGGATTGACGGAGCTGCGGGCGCAGCCCTACCTTTACGGTTGATGCAGCACGGACGAGATAGACGCCGCGGTGAAGGTGCCGCCCACATCACGCGTCATAGCGGGTTTGGTGCCCTTCCGGCGAGCCGTCGAAGTCGATGCTCCCGATCCTGACGCTCATGGAAACAACCTCCGGGGAAACCCCGTGACGATGATTCCGGGCTCTCCGTGGACGTGTGCGACGACGCGCAACCGGCGCGAGCTGCCCGGATTTGCCTGGCGCCAGCGGTTGCTATTTCATTTTTCACAATATGAAATAGTTGCTACTCTGAAACCGTGCTTCGCGGCCAGGACATCCTCGTGCTCGTCGGCCTGATGGGGCAACCCGCCGGCTTGACCACCCAGCAGGTCGCCGACAGCGTGTGTCTCGACCTGGCCGCAGTCCACCGCGCGTTTCTGCGCCTGCGGAGCTCGCAGCTCATCCTCTCCGACCGGCGCGTCCAAGCCGCCAATGCCGACGAGTTCCTGTCACACGGGCTCCGCTACGTCTTTCCGCCGGAGTACCGGGGCGAGTCGCGCGGCGTGCCGACCGCCTGGGCCGTCTCACCGCTGCGCGAGCGACTCGCGGACGCGGAAGCACTGCCCCCTGTCTGGCCGCATCCGCTCGGGGACGTGCGTGGTGTCGCCGTGGCGCCCATGCACAAGGCCGTGCCGGAGGCGGCGCTCGCCGACCCTGCCCTGCACGAGCGCCTCGCTCTCGTCGACGCCCTGCGCCTGGGCGATGTCAGGCAGCGTCGCGAGGCTCGGGAACTGCTGCTCCCGCTGCTTCCGTCGGTGGTTGGCGAGGAGTGAGCGTCGCCCTGATCGAGGCGGCTGTGGCGGCCCTCGGGCCGCTCGTGCGCGACGTGGCCTTCGTCGGCGGATCCAGCGTGCAGCTCTGGATCACAGACGCAGCGGCTCCACCTGCGCGGGCGACAATCGATGTAGACGTGGTGATTGAAGTAACGGGCTTCGGAGCGTATGCGGCGTTCGGCGAGCAGGTGCGCGAGCGGGGTTTCGAGGTCGAAATGGACAGCCACGTGATCTGCCGCTGGCGACATGCCAGCGGGCTGGTGCTCGACCTGATGCCGACAGACGAGCGGATCCTCGGCTTCGCCAACCGCTGGTATCCGGCAGCGTTCGCTGCAGCAGTCGAAACGACGCTGCCGGGCGGCGCCGTCATTCGTGCCATCTCGCCGGCGTATCTCGTGGCCACCAAGATCGAGGCGTTCCGGGATCGCGGGCGCGGCGACTATCTCGCCAGCGCCGATTTCGAGGACATCGCGCGGCTCATCGATGGTCGAGCGGAGCTCGTCGGCGAGATCGCCGAACTGCCTGTCCCGGCCCGTTCGTTCGTCGCCGAGTCGCTGGCGACGATGCGGCGCGATCCGCTGTTCGAGTACGGAGTGGCCGGTGTGCTGTTACCCGACAGCGCGAGCCAGGCCCGCTTGCCGCTCGTGCTGGACAGGATTTCGCAGATCATCGGCCTCGCCTAGTTCTCGCCGTCTCGTCGTCGTGCGCGCTACGCCGCGGTAAGCGCAGCGTCGAGATCGCGCGCTGACAGCACGCGATCGGGCAGCGTCACGGTGATGACGCCGTCTTCCTCCAGAATCAGGCGCGCATTGACCACCGTGATGCCGACGAGCTTGCCGGCCGCGTTGAAGCGCGTGTGGTGGCCTTCCGGACAGGCATCAAAGTCGACTGCAGCGGTAGAAGGGCCATTCCTGAGGTAGAGAACGTCTGCGTCGCTGTCGTAGGTGCAGTGCTCGAACTCGATCTCGCCGAAGCGCGTGCTCATGGCAGCCACCTCCGCCCGAAGGCGGTCGTGATTCGTCCTGTCCCGTCATGGTAGTGCACTACGACCTGGAGCCAGCTGCTCGGCCCGACCCGCGCACGGAAGTAGTGGACTTCGTTCGCGGCTCTGCCGCGACGGACGACCGTAGGCTCGGCCACGGCCGAGAGCACGGTGTCTCGCTCCTCCGTTAGGTCGCCGTGCTCGATGAGGACGTGCAACCACCGCTCCGGGGTGAGGACAACCGTTCGCCCACGTGGGTCTCGCATCTGCCACACCCGGCCAGCGTGCCGACCCGACCGGGCCGCCGCAATCCGCTCCTGGAGCCGCGTCCGGCCGAGCCTGCGCCCCTCCCGACGAGCCGTTTCTCGCCGTCTAGTCCCTGCGCGCCGCCACCCAGATCGAGTCCTCGCCGCCGCGCCAGGGCTTGCGGTCGAACCAGCCGTAGCGCTCCTCCACGTCGAAGCCGCAGTCGTCGAGCAGCACCGCCCACTCGACCACGCTCAGCCAGGCGAGCGTCATCGCCGTCTCGCCCTCGGGCCCGCGCACGCCCAGCGTGAGGGTGCGGGCGGCGGTGTCCCAGTCGGCGCGCTCGAAGATGCCGGGCTCGCGCTGCAGCCAGCGGCCCTGCGTCTCCGCGATGTCGGCGTCGCCGGGGGCGAAGACGTCGAAGATCAGGCGCCCGCCGGGCAGGAGCAGCTCGCGCGCCGCGGCGAGGGCCTGGCGACGGTTGGCCTCGGTCTCCATGTGCAGCAGCGCGCGGAAGGGGATCGTCACGAGCGGCACGCGCTCGGTGACGGGCGGGCTGCGCATGTCGCCGTGGCGGAAGTCGCAGAGCGCCTCGACCCCGGCGGCCGCGGCGGCCTCGCGCGCGACCTCCAGCATCCCGGCCGAGAAGTCGACGCCGATCACGCGGATGCCGGCCCGCGCCGTGGGAATGGCGATGCGCCCGGTGCCGACGCCCAGCTCGACGATCGGCCCGCCGCCGGCACCGCCGGTCGCGCGCAGGGCCTCCTCGACGTAGAAGCCGACGTCCTCGACCACCGAGACGCTCCACGGGTCGTAGATGCGCGCGATGCGGTCGTAGGGCGAGGGCGGGAGGGGGTCGCCGCCGTGTGCGGCGGCGGTGGTGTTGGTGTCGGTCATGCGGGCTTGCTCGCGATGAACACCATCTCGGTGCTCCGATCGTCGTAGGGGGAGCGGTCGAACCAGCCGTACACCGCCTCGATCTCGAGCCCGGCGCCGCGCGCGAGGCCTTCGAACTCCGAGCGCGTCGCCCACCACAGCTGCACGGTGCGCGGCTCGACGCCGGGGGCGCCGGCGTAGACGGTCAGGTCGATGCGGTTGTCGGCGGGCGCGTGCTCGACGTACTCCCACAGGTCGCCGTGACGCGAGGCGTAGCCGTCGGCCGAGGCGGCCGCGTGCGGGTCGAAGACGAAGGCGTTCCAGGCGAAGCGGCCGCCCGGCGCCAGGGTGGCGGCGACGGCGCGGAAGAGCTCGGCCTTCTCCTCCCAGCCGCGCAGGTGCAGCAGCGAGCGGAAGGGGCAGACGATCAGCGAGGCGGGCGCGTCGAGCGCGAGCGACCCCGTGCCGAGGGCGCGCATGTCACCGAGCCGCAGGTCGACGAGCGCCTCGACGCCGGCCGCGCGGGCCTTCGCGCGCGCCACCTCGAGCATCCCGGCGGACATGTCCACGCCGACCACCGTGCGACCGGTCTCGGCGGCAATTGCCACGGTCACCCGGCCTGTGCCGACAGCCAGCTCGACCACCGGCCCGGGTGCAGCCTCATGCGCGAGCGACACATAGAAGGGGATGTCATCCTCCATGTACCCCGCCCACGCGTCGTAGTTTGGCGCGAGACCGTCGTAGGCGTCCACGGCCCGATGGTACCGTTGCCCCTCGTGAACTGGGACGCGTACATGGCCGACGGGGTCGCGGCATTCGCGGCTGCAACCGATGCCGATGCGGTCGAGGACGTCCGCATCCGCTTCCTGGGACGCAAGTCGGCGCTGCCGCTCGCTCTGCGCGAGGTGCGCGACCGCGAGACGGGCATGCTGCTGAACACCGTGCGCAAGGCGCTCGAGGCCGCCGCCGAGGAGGCCGACCAGCGGCTCGCCGCCAGCAGCGGCGCCCGCGGCCTCGACTTCGACCCCACCGAGCCGGCCGCTCTGCATGGCGGCGCGCTGCCCGCCGGCTCGCTGCACCCGATCACCCAGACCCGCCGCGAGATCGAGGATGTCTTCCTCGGCCTCGGCTACGAGGTGATCGACGGCCGCGAGGTCGAGAACACGCGCTACAACTTCGACGCGCTCAACTTCCCCGACTGGCACCCGGCGCGCTCGCCGCTCGCCTCGCTCTTCTTCGACCAGGAGAGGCTGCTGCGCACCGAGACCTCGCCGTCGCAGATCCGCACCATGGAGACGCGCAAGCCGCCGATCTACATGGTCAGCCACGGCCGCGTCTACCGCCGCGACGACACCGACGCGACCCACTACCCGGTCTTCCACCAGATCGAGGGCCTCGCCATCGACAAGGGCCTCACGCTCGCCGACCTCAAGGGCACGCTGCTGCACCTGATGCGCGCGCTGTTCGGCCCCGAGCGCGAGGTGCGCTTCCGCACCCACTACTTCCCGTTCACCGAGCCCTCGATGGAGCCCGACGTGTCGTGCTTCCTCTGCGACGGCAAGGGCTGCCGCGTGTGCAAGCACTCCGGCTGGATCGAGATGGGCGGCTCGGGCATGGTCGATCCGAAGCTCTTCGAGTTCGTCGGCTACGACCCCGAGGAGTACACCGGCTTCGCCTTCGGGCTCGGCATCGAGCGGATCGTCCAGCTGCGCCACGGCGTCCCGGACATCCGTCTGCTCTGGCACAACGACCTCCGCGTCCTGCGGCAGTTCTAGGGAGGATCGAGCGCCATGAAGGTTCCTGTCAGCTGGCTGCGCGACTACGTCGCGATCGAGATGCCCCTGGACGAGCTGTCGCACCGGCTCGCCGTGACGAGCTGCGAGGTCGAGCGCGTCTCCCGCCGCGGCATCCCGCGCGAGAACGGTAACCACGAGCACTTCGTCGTCGGCCTCGTGCTGAGCGCCGAGAAGCACCCCAACGCCGACCGGCTGCAGCTGTGCAAGGTGGACGTGGGGGAGGCCGAGCCCGCCCAGATCGTCTGCGGCGCCTGGAACTTCGGTGCCGGTGCCACCGTCGCCGTGGCGCGCCCCGGCAGCCAGATGCCCGACGGCCTCGTGCTGGATCGCCGCAAGCTGCGTGGCGAGCTGTCGGAGGGGATGATCCTCAGCGAGCGCGAGCTCGAGCTGTCGCAGGATCACGACGGCATCCTGATCCTCGCCGCCCCCGGTGACGCCAATGCGCCGAAGCCCGGCACGCCGCTCGCCGAGATCCTGCCGCTCGCCGACGACGTGCTCGAGGTGGAGGTCACCGGCAACCGGCCCGACCTGCTCAGCGTCTACGGCATCGCGCGCGAGATCTCGGCGCTCTACGGCCTGCCGCTGGCGCCGCCGCCCGGCCTCGAGCCGGTGCTGGCAGGCAGCGAGCCGATCGCCATCACGATCGACGACACGACCGGCTGCCCGCGCTACATCGGCCGCCTCTTCCGCGACGTCAAGGTGGCGCCCTCGCCCGCCTGGCTGAAGGCGCGCGTGCTCGGCGCCGGCATGCGCCCGATCTCGAACATCGTCGACATCACCAACTACGTGATGATCGCCTTCGGCTCGCCGCTGCACGCCTTCGACTACGACAAGGTCGCGCAGCAGCAGATCCTCGTCCGCCGCGCCCGCCAGGGCGAGAAGATGGAGATCCTCGGCGGCGACGAGTACACCTTTGACGCGCGTGACCTGCTGATCTGCGACGGCGCCGGCCCGGTGGCGATCGCCGGCATCAAGGGTGGCGAGGCGACCGGCGTCAGCGACACGACGACGACCGTGCTGCTGGAGGCCGCCAACTTCGAGCCGCACGCGCTGCTCGCCACCTCCGAGCGCCTGCGCCTGCGCACCGACGGCTCGAACCGCTGGGAGAAGGGCGTCGACCCGTACGCCGCCGGCCTCGCCGCGACGCTTGCCTCGCAGCTGATCGTCGAGCTGAGCGGCGCGCGCTGGACGGGCGCCAACGACGTGCACCAGGGCCTGCCCGGGCGCCAGGTGATAGCACTCCGCCCCGCGCGCACCGACGCCATCATCGGCGTCGCCACCCCCGTCGCCGAGCAGACCGCGCTGCTGGAGAGCATGGGCTTCGAGGTCGCCGAGGGCCGGCCGTCCGCGCCCGCACTCCCTGGTGGCATCGGCCAGCCCACGCTCGACATCACCGTGCCGACCTGGCGCGCCCGCGACATCCTGCGTGAGATCGACGTCGTCGAGGAGATCGCCCGCTTCCACCTGGACGACCTGCCCGCCACGCTGCCGCGCCGCCGCGAGATGTTCGGCGCGCTCACCGAGGTGCAGCGCCTGCGCCGCCGCGTCGAGGACGTGCTGACCGGCGCCGGCCTCGCCGAGGCGTACACCGGCACGCTCACCGGCAGCGACCCGAACCCGCGTGCGCTGCGCCTGCCCGACCCGCTCGGCGGCGAGCAGGAGGTGATGCGCACGCGCCTGCTCAACGGCCTGCTCGAGAGCGCGCAGCGCAACGTCAACGTCGGCAACAGCGGCGTCGCCCTGTTCGAGATCGCTCGCGTCTACCTGCCGCTCGGCGACACCGACCTGCCCGACGAGCGCTGGCACGTCGCTGGCATCGTCGAGGGCGGCTACTTCCGTGCCAAGGCGGTGGTCGAGCTGCTGCTCGGCGCCTTCCGCGCCGGCTGGGCCTTCGAGCCTGCCGCCGACCTCGGCGACCTCGGCCAGGGCGCACGGCTGCGCGGCACCGGCAGCGCAGGCGAGCCTGGCGTCGATGGCGGCCTCGTCAGCAAGCTGCCCGCCGCCGCCATTGACGGCGAGTGGGGCTACTTCGAGATCGACCTGCCGACCCTCTTCGCCGCCGTCCCGGAGCGCGCGACCTACGTCGACGTCGTCACCTTCCCCTCGGTGAAGAACGACATCGCCGTCGTCGTCGACGAGAGCGTCGCCGCGGGCGACCTGCTCGCCGCCGTGCGCGAGTCCGGCGGCCCCGAGCTCGGCGACATTGCCGTCTTCGACGTCTACCGCGGCGGCCAGGTCGAACCCGGCACGAAGTCGGTCGCCATCAGCCTCTCGTTCCGCTCGCCCGAGGGCACCCTCACCGACGAGGCCGCGCAGGCGCATCGCAAGCGCATCCTCAAGGTGCTGGCCGAGCGCTTCGGCGCTACGCTCCGCGGCTGAACCTCTCACCACTGTCCCCCCAAAACCCCGGAGGAAGCTCGACCATGCAGCTCAGCCCCCGTTCCGCCCGCCGCCGCGCCACCCTCACCCTGGCAGTCGCCGGCGTGGTTGTCGCAGCCGCCTTCCCCGCCTTCGCCAGCGCCCTGGTTGACGAGCCCGCCGTGACCACGGCGACCGTCACGGCGGTCACCGCCACGCCCGCCGCCACCACGCCTGCCGTCACCACGCCTGCTGCCGCCACGACTGCCGCAAGCACGCCGGCAGCGCCGTCGAGCCCCGCAGCCGCCAAGACGACCGCCGCTCCGGTCAAGGCGGCCGCCGTCGTCGTCGCCGCCGGCAAGGCGTGCACCAGGGCCGGCCTCACGGCCAAGGCCGGGACGGTCAAGCTGGCCTGCACCAAGATCGGCAAGAAGCTCGTCTGGGCCGCAGCCAAGAAGTAGGTCATCCGCTGCCGGGGCGCGCGGGACGATCCCGGGCGCCCCGGCAGCAGCTCTCGCTTGCAGCGAGCGGAGTGATTGAATATTCATACTCCACTCGTGCATAGTGATTCCCGCCCTCTCAGCAAGACCGAGCGCCAGCGTCTGATTGCGAGCGTCAT
>CANNRA010000076.1 GCA_947507735.1 Actinomycetota bacterium | reverse complement strand
CTCGATGAAGTCGACGACGCCGTGCACCAGCGCATGGCGCAGCCGGTCGCCAACGGGGGCGTCGCGCCAGGCGAGGTCGACGACGCGCTCGGAGGCCTGCCCCTTGACGCGCTCGGCGTACTCCACCAGCCGCTCGGTGGAGTCGCTGCGGCGGTTGAAGAGGACGTCCTCGACGCGCTCCAGCAGGTCGGGCGCGATGTCCTCGTACACCACGAGCTGGCCGGCATTGACGATGCCCATGTCCAGACCGGCGCGGATCGCGTGGTAGAGGAAGGCCGAGTGCATCGCCTCGCGCACGTGGTCGTTGCCGCGGAAGCTGAAGCTGAGGTTGGAGACACCACCGGAGATGTGCACGCCGGGGCAGCGCTCCTTGATGCGCGGGATCGCCGCGAGGAACGCCTTCGCGAACTCGTCGTGCTCCTCGATGCCCGTGGCAACGGCCAGGATGTTCGGGTCGAAGATGATGTCCTCGGGCGGGAAGCCGACCTCGCCGACGAGCAGGTCGTAGGCACGGCCGCAGATCTCGATCTTGCGCTCGGCGGTGTCGGCCTGCCCCAGCTCGTCGAAGGCCATCACGACGACGCCTGCACCGAAGCTGCGCACCTCGCGCGCCTTGGCCAGGAAGTCGGCCTCGCCCTCCTTGAGGGAGATCGAGTTGACGACACCCTTGCCCTGGATGCAGCGCAGGCCGGCCTGGATCACCGACCAGCGGGAGCTGTCGATCATCACCGGGATGCGCGCGACCTCGGGCTCGGTCGCCACGAGGTTGAGGAAGCGCGTCATCGCGTGCTCGGAGTCGAGCAGGTCGGCGTCCATGTTGACGTCGAGCAGGTTGGCGCCACCGCGCACCTGCTCGACCGCCACCTCGAGCGCGGTGACGTAGTCGTCGGCCTCGATCAGCCGGCGGAACTTGGCCGAGCCGGTGACGTTGGTGCGCTCGCCAATCATCACGAAGCCCGTGTCAGGCGTGATCGCGATCGGCTCGAGCCCGGAGAAGCGGGTGATGTGGGCGTCGGCCGGGACGACGCGCGGCTTCAGCGGCGCGACGGCGGCGGCGATCGCCGCCGTGTGCTCGGGGCGTGTGCCGCAGCAGCCGCCGGCAATGTTGAGCAGGCCGCTCGTGACGAACTCGCCGAGCGTGCAGCTCGTGTCGTGCGGCGACTCGTCGTAGCCGCCGAAGGCGTTCGGCAGACCGGCGTTGGGATGGCACGAGACGAGGCAGGTGGCGACGCGCGCCAGCTCGGCCACGAACGGCCGCACCTGCTCGGCGCCGAGAGCGCAGTTGATGCCCACGATCAGCGGGTTTGCATGCTGCACGGACAGCCAGAACGCCTCGACGGTCTGCCCGCTGAGCGTGCGGCCCGAGAGGTCGGTCGCCGTCATCGAGATCCAGAGCGGCAGCTCCGGCGCGACCTGCTGCGCCGCCACGATCGCCGCCTTCGAGTTGAGCGTGTCGAAGATCGTCTCGATCAGCAGGATGTCGACGCCGCCGTCGCGCAGGCCCCGGATCTGCTCGGCATACGTGGCGACGATCTGATCAAAGGTGTGGGTGCGGAAGGACGGGTCGTCGACCTTCGGCGACAGCGACAGCGTCACGTTGAGCGGGCCGACATCGCCGGCCACGAAGCGCGGCCTGTCCGGCGTGCGCGCCGTCCAGGCGTCGGCCGAGGCGCGGGCCAGGCGGGCGCCCTGCACGTTCATGTCGTAGACGGCGCTCTCGAGCGCGTAGTCGGCTTGCCCGATCGACGTCGCGGTGAAGGTGTTCGTCGTCGCGATGTCGGCGCCAGCCGCGAAGTACGCGTCGTGGATCTCGGTGATGATCTGCGGCTGCGTCAGGTTCAGCAGGTCGGGGTCGCCCTTGACGTCGTGCGTGTGCACGGCGAAGCGCTCGCCGCGGAACTGCTCCTCGGTCAGACCCCAGCCCTGCAACAGCACGCCCCAGGAGCCATCGAGCACGAGCACGCGCTCGCGGGCGATCGCTCTGATGCGGTCGGCGACTGAATCCACTGAAGCCTCCTGAAGGGACACGCCGCCCGATGGGACGACGGTGCAAGGGTAGCCGAGCGCTCCTTGCAGAGCGCCCGGCCTCACCTTGAAGGAACGGGCGGCGCTAGCGCGCGCCGGTGGCGACGCCGAGCTGGTTCTCGGCGTGCTTGATGCGCTGCTCGATCTGCCAGCGGTCGGCGTCCGACTCACCGGCGGTGATCTTCTCGAGCTCCGCCTTCGCCGTGGCCAGCTGGGCCTCGGCGCGCGGGACGTCGATCTCCTTGGCGTTCACGGCGTCGTCGACGAGCGCGAGCGCCCGGTCGGTCTCCACCTTGAAGAAGCCCGGCCCGGTGGCGAACTCGCGGACGTCGCTCGCCGACACGTGCACGCGCGTCGAGCCGGCCTTGAGCATCCCGACGAGCGGAGCGTGACGGGCGAGGATGCCGATCTCGCCGGCAGTGCCGGGCACGATGATCATCTCCGCCTCACCCTCGAACACCGCGCCGTCAGGCGTGACGAGCGAGACCTCGAACCTGTTCCGGTCGTCGGCCATGCGTTACGCCGCAGCAGCCTGGGCGCGAGCCTTCTCGATGGCCATCTCGATCGGGCCGACCATGTAGAAGGCCTGCTCCGGGATGTCGTCGTGCTTGCCGTCGATGATCTCGTTGAAGCCCTTGATCGTGTCCTCGAGGCGGACGTACTGGCCCGGCGAACCGGTGAACACCTCGGCGACGTGGAACGGCTGCGACAGGAAGCGCTGCACCTTGCGGGCACGCTGCACGACCAGCTTGTCCTCGTCCGAGAGCTCGTCCATGCCGAGGATGGCGATGATGTCCTGGAGGTCCTTGTAGCGCTGGAGGACCTGCTGGACGCGACGGGCTGTGTCGTAATGCGTGTCCGACACGATGCCGGGCGACAGTGCGCGCGACGTCGAGTCGAGCGGATCGACGGCCGGGTAGATGCCCTGCTCCGCGATCTGGCGTGAGAGCACCGTCGTCGCGTCGAGGTGGGCGAACGTGTTGGCCGGGGCCGGGTCGGTGAGGTCGTCTGCAGGCACGTAGATGGCCTGCACCGACGTGATCGAGCCGGTCGACGTCGACACGATGCGCTCCTGGAGCTGGCCCATCTCGGTGGCGAGCGTCGGCTGGTAGCCGACGGCGCTCGGCATGCGGCCGAGGAGCGCCGACACCTCCGAACCGGCCTGCACGAAGCGGAACATGTTGTCGATGAAGACGAGCACGTCCTGGCCCTGCTCGCGGAAGTACTCCGCCATGGTCAGGCCGGCGAGCGCAACGCGGAGGCGGGCCCCGGGCGGCTCGTTCATCTGGCCGTAGACGAGCGCGGTCTTCGAAAGGACGCCCGAGTCCGCCATCTCGCGATAGAGGTCGTTGCCCTCGCGGGTGCGCTCACCGACGCCGCAGAACACCGAGAGACCCGAGTGCTCCTGCGCGATGTTGTTGATGAGCTCCTGGATGAGCACGGTCTTGCCGACGCCGGCGCCACCGAACAGGCCGACCTTGCCGCCCTTGACGTACGGGGCGAGCAGATCGATGACCTTGATGCCGGTCTCGAAGATCTCCATCTTCGGGGAGACATCGCGGAAGCTGGGCGGATCACGGTGGATCGGCCAGCGCTCGGCATCCGCAGCGACGGGGACGTCGACGTTGTCGATCGCCTCACCGAGCACGTTGTAGAGGCGGCCGAGCGTGGACGGTCCGACCGGCACCGAGATCGGCGCACCGGTGTTGACCACCTCGACACCGCGGGCGAGCCCGTCGGTGGAGTCCATGGCGACAGCGCGAACGCGGTCATCGCCCAGGTGCTGCTGCACCTCGGAGATCAGCGTGCTGCCATCGGGCATGGCGATACTCAGGGCCGAGTAGATCTCGGGCAGCTGGCCATGGGGGAAGACGGCGTCGATAACGACACCCTTGATTTCGATCAGCTTGCCGACGATCTGGCCGTTTGACTCTGCCATCTGTCTCTCCTGGAAACCTGGGGGCGGAAGCAAGGTCGGGCGCGACTCGGCGCCGGACGAGCACCAGGACTGTAGCCCATCCTGGGGTCGTCGGGTGCGAGAACAGACGCAGCCGCGCGAAGCGGCTTGCAGAGCGCCCTGCGCCTAGGTCGTCGGGCCGTGTCCGACCCAGGCCGGAGCCGGGCCGAGCTGCACCAGAGCAGCAACGAGCCGCTGGGCGTCGAGGTCGGCGCGGCCGTTGTCCGCCGACAGCTGCGCGTGCAGACGCGAAACGGCATGCGGCGCGGGCAGCGTGACCGCGAGCAGGGCCGCCGCGGCAACGATCCCGAGCGCGCCGGCCAGCGAGAGCGGCAGCGCACGGGTGCGCAGGCTGCGCCGGTACGGGCGGGCAAGCAGCTCGATGCGCACCGGCTGGGAGAGCCGCACCAGTGGCGCGGAACGCAGCAGCGCGCCCACCTCGGCGACCTGGCCGGCGAAGGAGCGACAGTGCATGCACCCACCGATGTGACGCTCCAGGCAGGCCCGCTCGAGCTGCGAGAGCTCCCCGTCCACGCGCTGCGACGCCCACTGGCGGGCGCGCTCGCAGGACTCGGGCCTGATCAGCTCCACACAGGGTTCGACGCCCGACGGGCCGTGAAGTTAGGAGCGCGCTGCCGCCGCACGCTCAGACAACGCGGGTGCGAGGGTCGATCAGCACCCCGATGACGACCAGGACGAGGCCGATCGTGACGAAGAGGACGGAGTTCGAGATCGCCTCCTCCTGCTCCTCGGGGCTGGCCCAGCGCAGCTCGCGACGGCCGAAGAGGAAGCCGCTCGACGCGCCTCTCCCCCGCGCCGGCCCACGGTTGCCGACGAAGAAGCCGGCGACCAGCCCGAACGAGCCGATCGCGTAGAAGCCCACGGACAGGGCGCGCGAGAGGCGCACATCGAGCAGCAGCCCGCCAAGCACCGCCACGACGGCCGTGGCCGCCGCCAGCGCGACGAGCAGCAGGGCGAGGCGGCGCAGCCCCGCCTGGAGCATGGCGCGATGGCTCATGCCGGAGCCGCCTACGGGGCGCCGGTCGCGGTGCCGGCGCCCGTTGACGCGCTGGCGGCCGGGGCCGCCATCTCGGCGGCGTTCATCGGCCAGCGCTCGAGCGGGAAGTGGCAGGCAACGCGATGGTCGCCGGCGGCTGCAACGAGCTGCGGCTCGCGCACGTCGCACACGCCCGGGTGGTGGCGCGGGCAGCGCGGGTGGAACCAGCAGCCGGACGGCGGGTTGAGCGGGCTCGGCACGTCCCCTTCCAGCAGGATCTGCTGGCGGGCACGCGCGAGCTCCGGGTTCGGCACGGGCACGGCCGAGAGCAGGGCGCCGGTGTAGGGGTGTCGCGGGTGGTGGTACAGCTCATCGCGCGTGGCGACCTCGACGGCATGCCCGAGGTACATCACCAGCACGCGGTCGGAGATGTGACGGACGACGTTGAGGTCGTGCGCGATGAAGACGTACGTGAGCCCGAACTCCTTCTGCAGATCCTTGAGCAGGTTCAGGATCTGGGCCTGCACGGAAACGTCGAGCGCCGAGACAGGCTCATCGCAGACGATCAGCTTGGGGTTGATCGCCAGGGCGCGCGCGACGCCGATGCGCTGCCGCTGCCCGCCCGAGAACTCGTGGGGGAAGCGGTTGTAGTGCTCCGGGTTCAGCCCGACGATCTCCAGCAGCTCCTGGACGCGGCGCTTCGTCTCCGTCGCGGTGCCGATCTTGTGCACCTCGAGCGCCTCGCCGACGATCGCGCCGACGCGCTTGCGCGGGTTCAGCGAGGCGTACGGATCCTGGAAGACCATCATCATTTCGCGGCGGATCGGCCGCAGCTCGTGGCGGGAAAGCCCGGTGATCTCGCGACCGTCAAAGACGACGCTGCCGGCCGTGGGCTCGATCAGGCGCATGATGCAGCGCGCCATCGTCGACTTGCCGCAGCCGGACTCGCCGACGACGCCGAGCGTCTCGCCGCGCTTGACGGTGAAGGACACGCCGTCGACCGCCTTGACCGCTGCGACCTGCCGCTGAAAGATGATCCCGCGCGTCACCGGGAAGTGCTTCTTCAGCCCCTCGACAACGAGCAGGTCGTCCGACACTACGTCACCTCCGCGAAGTGTCCGGACTCGAGCTTCTTGATCTCGGTCAGGCGCGTGGCCTGGTCGAGGTGGCAGCGGCTCAGATGGGTCTCGCTGCCTGTGGCCGAGGCGAGCGGCGGCTGCTCCGACTGGCAGATGCTCATCGCGTACGTGCAGCGCGGGTGGAAGCGGCAGCCGGACGGCGGGTTGAGCAGGGACGGCGGCGTGCCCGGGATCTGCGCGAGGCGCTCGACATCGTGGTCGATGCGCGGCAGCGAGCCCAGCAGGCCCCACGTGTACGGCATGCTCGGCCGCGCGAACAGCTCCTCGGCGGTGGCACGCTCGACGACCTGGGCGCCGTACATGACCACCACGTCGTCGGCGATCTCGGCGACGACTCCGAGGTCGTGCGTGATCATCACGATCGCGCTGCCGTACTCCTTCTGGAGGGTGTCCATCAGCTTGAGGATCTGCGCCTGCGTCGTCACGTCGAGGGCGGTGGTCGGCTCGTCGGCGATCAGCAGGTCGGGGTGGTTGATCAGGGCCATCGCGATCATCACGCGCTGGCGCATGCCGCCCGAGAACTGGTGCGGGTAGTCGTCGATGCGGCGCTCGGCGTTCGGGATGCCGACGGCCTTGAGCACGTCGAGCGACTGCGAGCGCGCCGAGCTGCGCGAGACGTCCTGGTGCAGGTGGACGGCCTCGACGAGCTGCCGGCCGATGGTGTGCACGGGGTTCAGCGACGTCATCGGGTCCTGGAAGATCATCGAGATCTCGTTGCCGCGGAGCGCGCGCAGCTCGTTCTTCGGCATCGCCAGCAGGTCAGCGCCCTTGAACAGCGCCTGGCCGCTCGTGCTGGCCGAGCGGCGGTCGTTGAGGCCCATGATCGTCAGGCAGGTGACGCTCTTGCCCGAGCCCGACTCGCCGACGATGCCGAGCGTCTTGCCGGGCTCGACGGTGAAGCTGACCCCGTCCACGGCCTTCACCAGGCCGTCGTCGGTACGGAAGGTGGTGTGGAGATCGCGGACGTCGAGCAGCGCCATCGTCAGGCCAGCTTGATCCGGGGGTCGATGACCGCGTAGAGCACGTCGACGATCACATTGACGACGAGCACGGCTGTCGTGGCGAACACGACCACGCCCATGGTCACGGGGAGGTCGAACGTCTCGAGGCTCTGGACGGCCCACTGGCCCAGCCCGGGCAGGCTGTACACCGACTCGGTGAAGACGGCGCCGCCGAGGCCGAGCGCGATGTCCATCCCCAGCATCGTGACGATCGGCAGCAGGGCGTTGCGCAGGATGTGCGAGCGCATCACGACCCACTCGGGCGCGCCCTTGGCGCGGGCGGTGCGCACGTAGTCCTCGTTCATCGTCTCGATCACGCTGGCGCGGATCATGCGGACGTAGAGCGCCGCGAAGAGGATGGCGAAGGTGCACCACGGCAGGAACATGTGCCAGGCCCATTGCAGCGGGCCACCCGCCTGCCCCGGTGGCGGATTGAAGAAGTCGGCGTAGCTCCCGATCGGGAACATGTGCAGCTTGTAGCCGAAGATGTAGAGGAAGATCAGCGCCAGGAACACCGGGTGCGCCGAGATGCCGATCAGCACGAAGACGGTGGCGCCGCGGTCGATCAGCGAGCGTGGCCGCAGGGCGGAGACGATGCCGATCGGAACGGCCAGGATCATCCACATCACGGCGCCGCCCAGCACGAGCGAGGCGGTGACCGGGGCGCGGCTCTGCACGCCGCTGGCGATCCACTGGCGGTTCACGAACGAGAAGCCGAGCGCCTTCTCGCCGATCACGCCGTGCGTGACGAGGCGGGACAGGAACTTCCAGTACTGCACGTAGAACGGCTGATCGAGGCCGTAGAACGCGGCTGCACGCGCCATGTCCTCGGGCGTAGCCTGGCGGCCGGCGAACAGCTTCACCGGGTCGGCCGGGATCAGGAAGAAGATCACGTACGAGACGAACGTCACGACGACGAAGAGCACAAGGGCCCAGAGGATTCGGCGGATGACGTAGCGGGTCATGGTCTCGTGGCGAGCGGTTCGAGGAGTGTGACGGTTGCGTCAGAGATGCGAAGGAGGGGCGGTGCTCGCTCCCCTACTTGAGGCAGAGCGACGCCAGGTCGGGCTTGGCGTAGATCGGCTGGAAGACGTAGCAGGCCGGATCGACCTTCGAGGAGAAGAACGATCGCTCGTTGCGGTTGTCGTACGCGACCCACGGAGCGTACTTCGACGTGATCTGCACGTCGATGTCGCCGTAGGCCTTCGCACGGGCGGGGCCCGAGAGAACCGCTGCGTTGTTCAGGGCCGTGTTGATGTCGGCCTGGTTGAAGTACGCGAGGTTGTTGTTGTTCGTCGCGTGGATGTTCTGACCGTTCAGGAGCACGTCGAGGAAGTCGGACGCGTCCGGGTAGTCGGAGCCCCAGGCGGCCGAGGCGATATCGAACGCCTCGCCCTTGGTGCCGGCCTTCGAGTAGAGCACCGCCGACGTGAACAGCTGGATGTCGGTGTCGATGCCGATCTGCTTGAAGTTGTACTGCAGCACCTGGGCCTGGATCAGCGCCGCGCCACGGTTGCCCATGTAGACGGTGATCTTGCCGCCCTTGCTCCAGAGCGCCTTGGCCTTCTCCACGTCGGCGCCGGCGATCGGGTAGATCTTCTCGTCGCGGAAGCCGGCCATGCCCGGGGGCAGGACCTGATCCGTGCGCTTGCCGGCAAAGGCGCCGCGGGCGCGGAGCATTGCCGGGCGGTCGACGGCCATGTTGGCCGCCTTGCGCGCACTGACGTCCGAGAAGAAGCGTCCGGCTGACGTGTTGAGCGCCAGGTAGTCGGTCTCGAGCTGCGTGTCGACGAAGAACTGCTTGCCGAGAAGCGGGGCAAGCGACGCGACCTGCGCCGGCGGCAGCCCGCCTGCGTCGTAGTCGGCCTGACCGGACTTGACCTGGAGGAAGCTCTGGTCGAGGTCGGTGTTGATCGTCACCACGATGCGATCCAGGTTGTGCGGGCGGGAACCCGTGTAGTTCGGGTTGCGCTCGATGATGGCCTGGCGGCCGACGTCGTAGCTCTTGATGTAGTAGGGGCCGGCAGAGGCGAACGTGTGCTCACCCTTGTCGTTGATCGGCATGCCCTTGGGGATCGCGCTGAAGAAGGGCAGCGAGATCTTCGAGAGGAAGGCCGGATCCGCCTTGCTCAGCTTGATCGTGAGGACGTTGCCCTTCACGGTCACGCCCGAGAGGTGGGTCGTCTTGCCCGCCACCGCATCCGCGTAGCCGACGACGGAGCCCAGGAAGATGTCCTGTGCGCCCGGCGACTGCATCTTCGGGTTCATCGTGCGGTCGATGCCGTCAGCGAAGCTCTGCGCCGTCACGACCTCGCCGGTGTTGAACTTGAACCCCGACTTGACGGTGAAGATGTACGTCTTGCCATCGGCCGAGATGGTCGGCAGGTCGGCGCCCTCCGCAACGAGCTGCGAGCCCTCGGGGCGGGGCTTGTCGGGGAAGTTCAGGAGCTTGAGGTTGACCAGGTACGTGAACTGCCATGACCAGGACGCGTACGACAGCGACGGATCGAGGAAGTCGAAGTCGGTTGCCGAGAGATTGACGTTCAGCGTGCCGCCCGTCTTCCCAGCCTTGCCAGCCGTCCCTGCGGCAGTTGTCGCCGCACCGGCGAAACTGGCCGCGACGAGCAGACTCAGCCCCGTTGCAAGTGCCGCGACCGAAACGAAGAGCCTCTTACGCATCGGACTCCTTTCAGGGTTCGACCCGGTGGGAGTCCGGGCCGTGATGACATACCGCTTTCTAACCGTAAGACGAGCGGTCGTCCACAAAGTTGGACGCCCTCTCCTCTCCGTGCCAGCGCGACGCGTCACCGCGTCGCCCGCGGATCGAAGGCATCTCTCAGCCCGTCACCCAGCAGGTTGAACGCCAGCGTGGTGAGCAGCACTGCCAGTCCCGCCCAGAGCATCAGCAGG